>JACCZL010000587.1 GCA_013695975.1 Chloroflexota bacterium | reverse complement strand
CTATCGGGTGGTGGCCGACGGGATCGCGGGTTGGGCCGCGCCGGGCGCGGTGACGCTCCGCTTCGTCGACCCGGCCACCCGCCTGGTCGACGGACGGCCGATCGTCGAGCCGCTGCGCGGGATCGGGCTCTGGTTCGTGCTCGACGACCGCGAGCACGGCGCGGACGCGGCCGCGCGGGTCGCGGCGGCCGCGCGGGACAACGGCCTGAGTCACCTCTACATCGAGGTGGCGACCTCGCGGGGAGGCTTCTTCGGCGGGCCCTGGCTGGACGCTCTCCTGCCGGCAGCCCGGGCAGCCAACGTGCGGGTGATCGGCTCGGTCTATACCGACCTCGACGACGTGCCCGCCGACGTGAGCCTCTCGCTCGACGTCGCCCGCTACCGCACGCCTGCTGGCCTAGCCCTGGACGGGCTCACCGCCGACGTCGAGGAGACGCTCGTCCCCGAAAACGTCCGTGCCTACGGCGAGCTCCTGCGTCACCACCTCGGAGACGATTACCTGCTGGTCGCGACGGTCTACCCGCCAGAGAGCTGGTACGCCCCACGCTACCCCTGGTCGGCGCTGCCGGCCACCTGGAACGCGATCGCCCCGATGGCCTACTGGCGCCACATGGAGGAGCGACCTTTCACCGCCGCCGAGGTCGACACCTATATCCGTCGCAACCTGGCCAAGGTCCGCGCCCTGACCGGCCGTCCTGACATGCCGGTCGAGATGCTCGGGCAGTTCCACGAGCAGGGCCGCCCCAACCTGTTCGGCCCCGAGATGCCAACCGCGGCCGAAATCGTCGCGGCGGCGCGGGCCGCCCGTGAGGCCGGCGCGATCGGCATCAGCTACTTCGACTGGGCCCGCGCCACCCCCGCCCACTGGGACGCGCTCGCCGAGATCCGCTGGTAGCCCAATCCCGATCCGAGGGTTTGTCCCGCTTGTTCGGGCGGCATGCCACCTCACTCACTTCTAAATGCTTCCGAGGAATCGTTGCGGCGGGCTCGCCCCCCCCATCCCCCCCCGAACTCGGGGGGATGGGGGGCGAGTGCCGGCGATGCTGCAACGTAGCGAAGGAAGCGTTTGGTCAACGCGCCCCCGCGCTCGCCCCGGGGCCCTTGGCGCATCGCGCGCCAAAGGCACGCTCTCTTCATGCTCGGGCGAACGGCCACGCCGGTCATGGCCGCGAGACCGGCCCACGGCGGGCCGGCCGGTGCGCTGCTAGAATGGCGCGGTGACAATCACCGCGCCTCTACCGGGCAGCGATCTGCCCGATGACGCTTTCGTCGTCCGTGGCGGCGAGAATACGCCGGAGCGGTTCGCCAACGGCTCCGGGGTGCAGGTCGACGCGACCGGCCGGTTGAGCGGTGTCTCGGTCTACAGCGCGGCCGGAGCGAGTATCGCGGAGCTCGCTCTCAACGTTCCCAACAACCAGATCGGTGTCACGACCGTTGGCGCCGTCCGCGCAGCGGGTGGTACGGTAGTATCGACGCCGCGCCGACCCGGTGATGCTCATTGCACATTGCATGGACTCACCGCCGACGAGGCGTCAAGGTTGTTCACACCGACACGTCTGAGCCCCACCCCAGGAGCTGGCGTAGGCGATGACTCGAGAGCCTGGCGTGCCGATCCCGCGCATCTGGGTCGACATCAATGAGTGGGACAGCGCCATTCGGAGCGTGCCGATCCCCCCGCTCTCGGTGCGGGCGTTGGAGGCCTATGGGCTGCGCTTGCGCGAGGGGATGGTTCTCCATCTGTACTCGGATGATCTTGACGACCAGGGCCGGCGCGACGATCTCATCGCGGATGGGGTCGCCCACCATGATGCCTCGGCCGAACGGTGGATGGCCGTCGACCTCGGACCAATCCGCAGCGTCTCGGAGCTCGGCGACGAGGCGACGGCCGACCACGTGTACCTCGGATCGGCGTAGCGAGCACCCTGGCAGTGTACGACTCCTGTCCGTGGCGGCCGCGCCGCGGCAGGCGCAGACTGGGGGCTGTGGGAGCACGCGCCGGGCGCAGCCAAGGACGCGGTCGGTGACGGCGACGGGCTGCGAGGGACCGGCACCGTCCCGTAGCGGTCACTTGCGCGCCGTCGGCCCGCGGGTCGAGCGCTCAGCGTCGTTCAGTGGGGAAAGGGGCCTAGATGTTCGTGCGGGAGTAGGGGTCGCGGAGGTCGCGCAGGCCGTCGCCGACCAGGTTGATCGCCAGGGTCGTGACGAAGATGGCCAGGCCGGGGATCGTCGCCATCCACCACTTGTCGAACATGTAGATCTTGCCATCGGCCAGCATGCTGCCCCAGGACGGGATCGGCGGCTGGATGCCGAGGCCGAGGAAGCTCAGGAACGACTCCAGGATGATCATCTGCGCGATCTGGAGGCTGGCGATCACGACCAGCAGGTTCACCACGTTGGGAAAGATGTGGCGGAAGATGATCCGCGGGTCGCCGGCCCCGAGCACGCGCGAGGCGGCGACGAACTCCCGCTCCTGCGGGCTGAGCGTGTGGGCGCGGATGACCCGCGTGTAGACCGGCCAGCCGGTGATCGCGAGGACGACGATCAGGTTCGAGAAGCTCGGCCCAAGCACCGCGATCACCGCGAGCGCCAGTAGCACGAACGGGAACGACAGCATCACGTTGACCATCGTCGAGATGAGCCAGTCGATCCAGCGCCGGTAGTAGCCGGCGAACAGCCCGAGCAGGACCCCGACGACAGACGCGCCGACGACGGCCAGGACCGCGACGCTGAGCGAGACGCGAGCGCCGAAGATCAGCCGGCTCAGGGTGTCGCGGCCGAGCTGGTCGGTCCCGAGCAGGAACTGGGTCGTGCCGTCCTCGATCCAGAACGGCGGCGCCAGCCGTTCGAGCGTCCGGCCGAGGTACGGGTTGGCCGGCGCGACCAAGGGGGCGAAGAGGGCGACCAGCGTCACCAGGAGCACGACCACGGCGCCGACCAGGCTCCCCTTGAGCCGCCAGAGCTGGCGCAACCGGCGTCCGTCGAGCCGGCCGCCGCCGGCCTGCGCC
>JACCZL010000556.1 GCA_013695975.1 Chloroflexota bacterium | reverse complement strand
TCCCCGGCCTCCTGGTCGGTCTGGCGACCGGCCTGGCGGCGGCGTCGAAGCTGACCGGGCTGCTCGGGGTCGCGGCGCTCGGGGGGTTTGCCGTCTGGGCGCTGCTAGCGCGGCGGTGGTTGTCGGAGGGGGCGGCGCGGTCCTGGCGCTGGGCCGCGCTCGCGGCTGCCGTCGGGCTGGTCGTGTTCGTCGCGGTCAACCCGTTCCTCTGGCCTGACCCGCTCGGGCGGACTGCCGCGATGCTCGAGTTTCGCCGCCAGGAGCTGTTCGGCCAGCGGGCCCTCAACGCCGGCGACGCGGTTCCGGAGGACCCGGGTGAGCGGGCGACACTTCTGCTGGGGCGGACGTTCATCGGCGAGGCCCCGCTCGCTCGGTGGACTGGACTGCCGCTCGACGCCCCGCTCGCCGCGGTCGGCGCCGGCCTGCTGGCGTGGCGGGCGCTGCGCGGGCGTCGTGATGGCGGGCTGGTCGGCCCCGAAGCCTTTGCCTTGGTCTGGATGGCGACGTTCCTGGCCGGCACTGCCCCGAACCTGGGGCTCGACTGGCAGCGCTACTATCTCCCGACCGTCGCGCTCGGGCTGATCTTCGTCGGCGTCGGTGCGGACGTAGTGCTGCGGGCGGCGCTGCGCTGGGGCCGCGCTGTCCTCGCGCTGCCGAGCCGTGGGCCGGGGACCGCGCCGAAAGGGGCACCGTGAGCACCGCCCGGATCCGCCGGCATCCCGACCTGGCCGCGCTGGCCTTGCTGCTGGCCGTGGGGCTCCTGATCCGCGCCGCGATCCTGTTTCGCGCGCCGGCCTTTTTCGTCGGGGGTGACAGCCAGACGTACCTCGCCCCGGCCTATGGACTGGCGCGGGGCGGCGACTGGGACCTCGGCGTCCGCCGCCCGCCGGGCTACCCGCTCTTTCTGGCCGGCGTGATCGCCGTGCTCGGCGAGGACATGCGTGGCGTCGTCCTCGCTCAGCACCTGCTCGGGCTGACCACGGCCATCGGCGCCTACGGGCTGGGGCGGGCGGTGGCCGGCCGGGCGGCCGGCATCCTGGCCGGGCTGGCCGTCGCCGTGTCGGGGCCACTGCTGGTTT
Source organism: Chloroflexota bacterium (assembly GCA_013695975.1). GTDB lineage: Bacteria > Chloroflexota > UBA6077 > UBA6077 > JACCZL01 > JACCZL01. Next base: position 1,106 of record JACCZL010000556.1, on the reverse strand, counting down.
ACGAGCACTACGTCATGGCCGAGGCCCTCTTTGGGGCCTTGCTGACCGCCGCGGCCTGGGCCCTGCTCGCCGCGCGTGGAGCGAAGGGCGGGTGGCTGGCGCTCCTCGGCGGGGCCCTCCTCGCCGCCGGCTGGCTGACTCGGCCGGCCGCGCTGCTGCTGGTTCCCCTGATCCCGCTGGCCTTGCTCGGGCTCCGGCCCTGGCGGCGGGTGGTCGTCCTCTCCGCGCTGGCCGGAGTCGGCTTCGCCCTGGTGGCGGCGCCGTGGATCGTCTTCACCCTCCAGCGGTCTGGAACGGTCGGCTCGGTCGGGATCGGCAACACCCTGATGTGGCGGGTCACCCGTGAGGAGCCGGCCTTGATCCAGCCGCGCGACTCGTGGCCGAGCCGCGAGGGCGACGAGCTGGCCACCGCCCGACGCTACGCCTTCGGCCGGGCCACCCGCAAGGACCTCCCCGACGACATCGCCGACGCCGTCCAGGAGCGCTTCGGGCTCTCCGAGAGCGCCGCCGACCGCGTGCTGGCGGCGACGGCGATCGAGGCGATCCGGGCGCGACCGCTGCTCTACCTCCAGTCGACGGCGCGGCTCGCGCTCGAGCTGTTCATCGGCGAAGAGCAGCACCTCGGCGGCCAGGGCAAGGAAGCCGGTACGGAGCGCTACCCGAACCCCCAGGACAAGTACCAGACCTGGTGGGACCCCCGGATCCGCCACATCCCCCAGCCGCCGACCGCCCCTGAGGCGGCCGAGTTCGAACGGACGCGGGCGATCGTGACCCTGTTCCAGCCCCATCGGATCGGCGGGCTCCTGCTGGCGCTCTGCCTGGCCGGGCTGGCCGCCGGGCTGCTGGCGCCGCGGTATCGCGGGGCGCTGTTCCTGGCCGCGGCGATCCTGACCTCCCTGCTCGGCGCGACGGCCCTGGCCGGCTCCTTCCCGCGCTTCCGCTACCCGCTCGACCCCCTGATCTTGACCCTCGCCGCTACTGGCGCGGTCGCGGCCCTCGCCGCCGCCCGCCGGGCTACCCGCTCTTTCTGGCCGGCGTGATCGCCGTGCTCGGCGAGGACATGCGTGGCGTCGTCCTCGCTCAGCACCTGCTCGGGCTGACCACGG
>JACCZL010000191.1 GCA_013695975.1 Chloroflexota bacterium | reverse complement strand
GGCCGAGGAGGATCTGGCGGGCGCGCTCCGCCGACCGCTGCGACAGTCCCGCGCCGGTCGCGAAGCACTCGAGCAGCCGCGCGGTGTCCTCGGGCGTCGTCCAGTTGTCCAGGCCACGGTCTCGCGCCGCGAAGTCCAGCATTCGGCGTCGCAGCGCGGTGCCGGTGAGCCCGAGCCGGCGGGTCGCCACCTGGACGCGCTCCAGGCCGAGGCGGTCGATCACGGCGTTCGTCGCGGTGTTGTCGCTGACCACGATCATGAGCGTCGCCAGGTCGAGCAGGCTCAAGCGGAGTCCGCCGCCCAGGAGCCGCAGGACGCCGGTCCCGCCAACCTTTGCAGCGGGCTCCAGTGTCCAGGGTTCGGCGGGGTCGAGCCCGCCGCGGTCGACCTCCTCGAAGAAGGTCCAGAGGATCGCCAGCTTGATCACGCTCGCGGCCGGGAACGGCTCGGCGGCGTTCAGCTCGAGCCGAAGGTCGGCGCCGCCGAGCGAGCGTACGACCAGGCCGAGCCGCCCATCCAGCCCGTCCGCGATCTCCCGGACTCGGGCCTCGAGGTCGTCGGGCACCCCGGTCAGCCGGTGAACGAGCGGACGACGAGCAGGCCGAAGATCGCCAATGAGACGACCCAACCGTTGATGACCATCGACTTCAGGTCGCGCGACCGTGCGATGCCCAACTGGCCGACCATGTCCCCGGCCGGGATGGCGAAGAAGTCGAGCTGGGAGGACAGGAGCAGCACGAAGACCCAGGTGCTCATCGGGATGTCGAGCGTCTGGACGATCGGCGTGAACATCTCGTGGACGATCTTGACCTGGGCGACCGCCGCGCCGGGGACGCCGAAGACCCCGATGAACGTCGAAACCAGGATGAAGCCGGCCCGTCCGCCCGCCTCCAGGGCCGGCTGGAGGGCGTCCGCCATGGCCCCAAAGGCGTTCATCTTCGTCATGAACGCGGTGAACGGGTCGAGGAAGACGAACAGGAGAAACAGCCAGACCAGGCGACCGGCCCCCTGGGTGAACCCATCGACCAACTGATTGAGCGTCAGGCCGCCGGCCAGGCCGGTCACGACGGCGCAGACGAGCATCACGGCGAGCGCCCAGGTCGCCCCACCCTGGATCGCCACGCCGTAGACGATCGTGACCAGCATCGTCAGGGCGAATGCGATGGTGGCGCGCCGCGACTGGTCTGGAGACGGCGGTGTATCCGCGTCCGCCTCGGCCTCGGCCAGCGCCTCCGGCTCCGGATCAGTCGCCGCCCGTAGCGGACGCTCAGCCGAGGCCGGTGCCGGCGAAGCCATGACCGCCGACTGCGCGGCCGCGGGATCGGTCCCCACGGCCGCGGCTTCCGCTGCAGGCGCGGCGCCGAGGTCCTCGGCCGAGTAGGTGTACACCCCCTCGGTCCGGCGCTGGGCCCAGTTGCCCATGACGAACGCCACCACCCACATCAACACGGACACCGGCAGCCCGCCGTACAGCAGCACCTCCGGATAGCTCAAGCCGGTGAAGCCCATCAGCGTGACGACCGGCGGCGTGAAAGGGCCGAGGAACAGGCCGGTCGCGCCGGCGGTGTGGAAGAGGATCGACAGCGTCGTCGGCGTCAGGCCGACCGCCGCCACGATCGGGATCATGACTGGGGCGATGATCGAGTTGGCGCCAGCCAGGGTGCCGAGCAGGGCGACCATCAGGGCGCTGGTGAACATGGCGCCGAGCATCGCCTTCGGCTTGGTGTTCAGCCCCAGATTTATCATGGTGAACCGGACGATGTTGCTGGCGACGCCGGTGCGCTGGAGGATCTCGCCGAGCCCCGAGCCAAACATGATGATCAGGCCGACGAGCGCCAGGAACGACCCGAGGCCCGCCTGGACTGCCCGCGCCACTTCGAGCGGCGGGGTCAGGCTCAAGACCGCGCCGACCAGGACGCCGGCGATGGTGGCGACCAGGGGCTGGTAGCCCCTGAGGGTCAGGACGATGTACACGACCAGCGGCAGGAGCCCGAACAGGGGCGGCAATCCGAACAACATCCTGATCCAGACCTCCCCGACTGATGTCGTCGACGCCGTCAGGGCTCGCTGAGCAGCGCTTCCGCGGCAGGGCGATGCTGTGCGACGAGCTGCTGAAGCTCGTCGTAGTGGTCACGCTGCGTCGGGGTGAGGAGGCCCTGCTCGGCCCATCGCTGCAACTGCTCGAGTCGGCTCTCAGTAATCCCGACCCATTCTAGATGGAACACTTCTTTGTCGATCGCGTCCATCTCGGGCCACCGATCGGTGTACTCAGGGATGCTCCCCCAGGCCCGGAACTGGTAGTCCAGGTGGTAGTCAACGTCTGGCTGACGGCGGAGATCCCGCGCTACCTGAGCCATCGCGCCTCCGCGGGGATGCCCGTGCGGTCAAGATTGGAAACCTGATATCCGGTGAGGATGATACCGCGATCGGGCGAGTAGACGACCAGCATGTCCGGCAACGACAC
>JACCZL010000526.1 GCA_013695975.1 Chloroflexota bacterium | reverse complement strand
TCCTCGGCCTGGCCAACGCCCTCCAGGAGCGCACCGACTGGCACGCCCACCATCCTGACGAGTAGCCGCACGGTACCACGCCGGGAGAGCGGGGCTCTCGGACTTATCTGAGGCGCTCAAAACGGCCGTAGTGAGCGGTTGAACCAATGACCAATGGTGGGCCGTCACTCCAGGGCCTCGGACAGCGTTACAGGGTTCTGTCGTGAGGCATCTGGTCGGGGCCCAGGGACCGCCAGCGAGGGCACCTGACTGTCCGCCTCCGATCGCGACTAGCCGCGCCCCGCGTGACCTGGCGGGCCAGCGGGTGCCGAGCTGGCTGGGCTTCCTGGCCATCCTCCTGATCCTTCTGACACTGGCCGTGGGCGTAGCGAGCCGACCCGCGACCATGATGGCCGACGCGGCGATCACGCTCGGCCTGGCGCAGATCGCCGCCCTCACCGGATGGCTGTTCTGGCGCCTCGCTCGAGCCCAGGCGATCATTCGGCGCCTGGCGGCCGAGCAGGCCGCGCTCCGCCAGAGCGAAGAGCGGTTTCGGTCGCTGGTCTGGAACGCCTCGGACGTGATCGTCATCCACGAGGCCGACGGCAGGATGCGCTACCAGAGCCCGGCCGCCGAGCGCGTCTGGGGCTACTCGGCCGAGGCCCTCCGCGCCGGAACGGCGTTCGACTTCGTCCACCCAGACGACCTGGTCAAGGCACAGGAGCTGTTTGCGCAGGCGCTCACCAGCCCGCGCCTGAGTCTGGCGACGGAGCTGCGCCTGCGCCAGGTCGATGGCTCGTGGGCCCACTTTGAGGCCGTCGTCAACAACCTCCTGACTGACCCGGCCGTGAACGGCATCCTGGTCACCTATCGAGACATGCACCGCGATATCGCCGAGCGGCGGGCGTTTGAGGAGCAATTGAAACACCTGGCGTTCCATGACGCCCTCTCAGACCTGCCGAACCGTGCCTCGCTGATGCAATCTCTCGAAGACGCCCTCGACCGCGGCCGTCGCCGCGACACCGCGGTCGCCATCCTGTTCCTGGACCTCGATAACTTCAAGGTCGTCAACGACAGCCTCGGGCATCAGGCTGGCGACCAGTTGCTGGCCGCGGTCGCTCGGCGCCTGCGGGCGTGCATCCGCCCGGGTGACCTGGCGGCGCGGCTTGGTGGTGACGAATTCACCATCTTGCTGGAGGAGGTCGTCGACATCGGCGAGCCGATCGCCGTGGCCGAGCGGATCCAGGGGCGCCTGCGCGCGCCGTTTACCCTGTAGGGGCGCGAGGTCTTCGTCGGGGTCAGCATCGGGATCGCGCTGAGCGCTCCGGGCTACGACCGGTCGGACCGCTTGCTGCGCAACGCCGACCTGGCGATGTACCAGGCCAAGGCCAACGGCAAGGGCGGCTACGGCATCTTCGACGACAGCATGAACGCCCGCGCGATCGAGCGCCTGGCCGTCGAGACCGATCTTCGCCGCGCGATCGATCACCACGAGCTCGCGCTCTACTACCAGCCGATCGTCGCTCTCGCCACCGAGGCGATCATCGGGTTCGAGGTCCTGATCCGCTGGGAACACCCGCGGCGTGGCCTGGTCTTGCCAGAGGAGTTCATCCCGTTGGCCGAAGAGACCGGCCTGATCCTACCGATTGGGCGCTGGGTGCTCGAGGAGGCCTGCCGGCAGATGCGCGTCTGGCAGCAACGGTGTCTGCGCGCCGTGCCCCTGATGCTGAACGTGAACCTCTCGGTCAGACAGCTCGAGCATCCGGGTCTGGTCGAGGAGGTGACGCACGCCCTGAGCCTGGCCGACCTCGCCGGGTCCAGCCTGAACCTCGAGATCACCGAGAGCGCCATGATGGGGAACGCCGCGTCGACCATGCACAAGCTGCGCCAGTTGGAGGACCTGCAGATCCGGCTCGCCATCGACGATTTCGGGACCGGCTACTCCTCGCTGGCGTATCTCAAGCGCTTCCCGATCAACATCCTCAAGATCGATCGTTCCTTTGTCGCCGGGCTCGGGCGCGACCCGCACGACACGGCGATCGTTCGCTCGATTATCTCCCTCGCCAAGGCCCTGAACCTGGCCGTCACGGCCGAGGGGATCGAGACAGCCGAGCAGCTCGCCCGCCTCCGCGCACTGGGGTGCGAGCAGGGTCAGGGCTTCTACCTGGGTCGGCCGATGCCGGAGCCCTCGGCCGGAGCGCCGCGGCGGACCCATCCCTTTGGCCGCATCGCTCGCGTTGGAGTCTGTAACCGACGTTTCCCCGCGACGGTTTGGGTCGATCGCGCGT
>JACCZL010000491.1 GCA_013695975.1 Chloroflexota bacterium | reverse complement strand
GCCTCCGGCAGGCCGATCACCCATCGCGCCACGCTGCGCACCGACTCGCCCTCTGCCACGCGGCGGAACGCCTCTCGGACGTAGGGACCGGTCGTCGGATCGGGCTCAAGGACCTTGATCGGCGCTCCGGTGGATCGCTCGGCCGGAGTAGCGTCTCGCCAGCGATAGCCCCACGGCTCGGGACCGACCGGCTGCCAGCCGTTCGACGCGACGTACCGCATCGCGCCGGTCACTTGTTCGCCGAGCCGGCGAACCTCCTCCTCGGCGACGCTGGCGAGGATGTTGGCCACCAGGTCCGAGACCTCGCCCCCCTCGCGGACGGAATGGGTCGGCACGCCCAGACCCTTGAGCTCCTCGCGGGACCGGACGCGCTCCAGGACTCGGCGTCCGAAGCGGTCGAGCCGCATGACGACGACAGCCAGCGAGGCGCCCTCAGCGCGCTGGCGGCGGATGTCACTGAGCAGGTCCTGGTACTTGCGTCGGTCGTCGCGCGTGCCCGAGAGCACATCCTGGTACTCCTGGCCAATGACCCAGCCCTTCTGCGCCGCGTAGCGCCGGCACTCGGCGAGCTGGACGTCCAGGCTGACACCCTCCCGTGCCTGCTCGTCGCTCGAGACGCGGGTGTAGATGAGGGCGGTCACGAGGTCGTCGGGGGCGCCGTACCGCTTGGGTTGCGCTACACTTTTCATTGCAGGCCTCCTGTTCACGCTTCTGGTCTGCCAGCCCCGGGCCGTGCCAGCGGTGCCGGGGCGTCCTATTGCTCGGCGCGGCTGAGCGGTTCTCGTCGGTCGGCGCGCCTGAGACCCTGGCGCAGGATGTGGACGAGCTGCTGATTGAGGCTGCGGCCCTCACGGCGCGCCAGCTCCACGAGCCGCTCGTGGACGTCGGGCGGGAGCCGCAGCGAGTACCGGACCTCGCGCTTACCATCCATGACATCCTCATCCTTCGTCCAGAGTATAGCATCATATTGATGCCATACGCAAGCGGCGCGTCATCGTCTACGACGGCGGGAGCAAGCCCGAGGAGTGTGGCCTCGGGCTCCGGCACGACGAGGAGCACCAGTGCCTCGCCTGCTGCGGGGTGGCGCCCATCGCCCGCTGGCCTCGGGGACCCTAGGGCAACACGGGAGCCTGCCCAGCGCACCCGGCCCCTCGGGGAGACCCCGCGGGCGGCTGGCTCGGGCGAGGGCGCTGACCCGCGCCTCTCGAGAGGGCCGCGCGCCCTGGCGGCGGGAGCTCGGATCCGGCGGTGCTATGATCACACCATGTGGCGGTCTCGCGAGCGGCCGTGCTGCCGCGGACGCCTCGATGCCGAAGGGAGCAGCCGATCATGATCTCTGCGAAGCTCGTGGCGATGATCGAGGACCACGCCGATCAATTGACCGCCGGCCTGGTCGGCTACCTGCAGCGGCATCCCCGCACGAGCGCATACCACACCTTCGCACGCTCCGAGCTGCACACGCGTGCCTACGATGTCTATCGGAACCTGGGCACCTGGATCGCGGGGAAATCCGAGACGGAGATCGAGTCGGCGTACGTGGATCTCGGCACACGGCGTTTTCAGGAGAGCATCCCACTCAGCCAGGTGATTTTCGCCCTGGTCCTCACGAAGGATCATCTCCTGAGCTACGTGAAGATGTCAGGGCTTTCTGATTCCGCCCTCGACCTTTACCAGGAGCTGGAACTCATCCGCGTCGTCGGGCGGTTCTTCGATAAGGCGATCTATTACACCGTGCACGGCTACGAGCAGGCGGCGGGGCGTTGAGGATGACCCCTCGCATCGCCCGATCATTCCGGTGGAAGCCGCAGGGGCACCGTGGCGGTCGCTCCGGCGGCCCAGGTTCCCGGGCACCGTGCGTGGCAGATTGGCGTAATGTCGTGAGAGAGCTGCAGTGTGCCGGCAGCTCCAGGCCTCCACTCACCCGCTGAGCCCGAACCGCTGCCGCACCCGCTCCCGCCCGTCGGCGCCGTCCTCCAGGGCTGTCTCGTCGATCGACTCGGCCAGGTCGAGCACCGCCAGGAGGTGGGACGGCCGCAGCCCGCGGAGCCGGTCCGCGAGCGCCGGCACGTCCACCCC
>JACCZL010000487.1 GCA_013695975.1 Chloroflexota bacterium | reverse complement strand
GGCATGGACAGGCCCGCAGGTGGCCTGGAAGATGGCGCGCGGCTACGAGGGCGCGTTCGGCGGCAACGAGATCAACAGCCTGCCCGTGTGGCTGGCGTTCTGCGTCGCCTTCCTGATCGGGCTCGCCGACCTGCGGCGGCCGCTGAGCGTGCGCAACCTCGACCTGCTCGCGCTCCTCTCCTTCTCGGTCTCGCTCTGGTTCTTCAACCGCGGGGATGTCTTCTGGAGCGTCCCGCTCGTCTATCCGCCGCTCGTCTACCTGATCGGGCGGCTCGTGTGGATCGGCTTTCGTGGCCGCCCGGCCCCGGCCCGCCGTCCCGTGTGGCCGATCTGGCTCCTGGCGGGCATGACCGTCTTCTTCGCCGGCTTCCGTGTCGGCCTCAACGTCCAGGCCTCGAACGTCATCGACGTGGGCTACGCGGGCGTGATCGGCGCCGACCGCATCAACCGCGGTGAGGCGCCGTACGGCCACATGCCGGTGCAGGGCGATCTGAAGCCGTGCGGGCCGGCCGACGCGGAGGGTGAGATCCGGGAGCGCATCCAGACGAACGGGCGCTGTGAGTCGTCCAACGACCGCGGCGACACGTACGGCCCGGTCGCCTATGCCGCGTACCTGCCGGGCCTCTGGAGCTTCGGCTGGACCGGGAAGTGGGACGACCTTCCGGCTGCCCACCTGACCTCGATCCTCTTCGACCTGATCTGCATCGCCGGGCTCGCGCTCGTCGGGCTGCGCTTCGGCGGAGCTCGCCTGGCGGTCACGCTCGCCTTCGCCTGGGCCGCCTACCCGTTCACGCAGTACGTGTCGAGCTCGAACACGAACGACGCGATCCTGCCCGCCTTCCTGATCTGGGGGTTCTGGCTCGTCTCCGCACCGTGGGCGCGCGGGGCCATGGCCGCCTTCGCGGGCTGGACGAAGTTCGCGGCGCTGATCGTGGCGCCGCTCTGGCTCACCTATCCCGACGCCCGGCGTTTTGGCCGGCCGAGGGTGCTGTTCGGGGTCGGGTTCGGGCTCGCCACGCTCGTCGCCTTCAGCGTGCTCCTGCTCGAGCCGAATCCCCTCTCCGCCACGCGCGTCTTCGCCGAGCGGACGGTGGCGTGGCAGGTCGGGCGGGAGTCACCGTTCTCGCTCTGGGACTGGCGGCAGTACCACGCGGAGGGCATCCCCGATCTGCACTGGGTGCAGCGGGGGCTGCAGGTCGCGCTCCTCGGGGCGGCGATCGGCTTCGCCCTCGTGCCGCGGGTGAAGACGCCGCTTCAGCTCGCCGCGCTCACGGGGGCTCTGATCGCGGGCTTCGAGCTCGTGCTGACGCACTGGTTCTACCTCTACATCCCGTGGTTCTTCCCGTTCGCCGCATTCGCGCTGCTCGCTGCGGCGCCGGCGCTCGCCCGGCGTGACCCGGTCGAGGAGAGCGAAGTGTCTCAGCGCGAGCTCGTCGCCGCGGGATAGACCGCGATGTGTCGAACGAAGAGTCCGACGCCGTAGCCGCCTTCGTCACCCTCTGCGCATGCTGGGATCGCCGCAGCTGATGCCGTCTGCTGCATTGAGCTCGGCGGGTCGCCCTTCTGAGGCGAGTTAGCCGGAAGGAAGAGCTCTCGGCAACTCCTTGAACTCACTTCTTGGCTTCAAGACGCGGGCGGTTACAGCGCGATTCCGGAGGAAGCGGTCGAGCGACTGGTCACAGCTGCAGGAGACCGTCTCCTTGAACGCTAGCTGTAGTTCCTAAGTACGTTGTTCATCCGGGCCTCCTTAAAGGCTGGTCGGTGTCGAAGTTACCAGTTCCAAGGAGGACTCCGGATGAGTTGCACGTTAACGCAGCGCTGACGTTGGAGCAGCGGCGGCGGATGGTTTTGCGGGTGATGGAGCAGGGTTGGTCGTATGCGGAAGCGGCGCGCAGCGCCGAGGTCAGCCAGCACACTTGCCGCAAGTGGGTGCAGCGCTTCCGCTGCGAGGGTGAGGTTGGCCTGCACGACCGTTCCTCGGCGCCGAAACGGATACCGCATCGGTAGTGCGCGGGTTTCTGTGTGTCTGACTGGTTCGTCTGGTGGGGTCGTGACGATCGCGGCGTAGCCGGGGTGGGAGCGATTCCTTCGGACGGCCCGGAAGGAGGCCCGTGATGGGCGACATGGAGATCCCGGACGAGCTGATCGATCAGCTGCTGGGGGAGTATCAGGGGCGGGAGCAGTTGACCGG
>JACCZL010000485.1 GCA_013695975.1 Chloroflexota bacterium | reverse complement strand
CGCATGGACCAACTGGCCGAGCGCATGGACCAACTGGCTGAGCGCATGGACCAACTGACCGAGCGCATGGACCAACTGACCGAGAGTGTGGAGCAGTTGGTGGCGGCGCAGACGCGGACTGAGGCCCACTTGACACGGCTCGCGATCGATGTCAGCGGCTTGAAGGGCGACGTGCTCGAGCTGCGCTACCGAGCTCGGGCTGGGGCCTACTTCTCTCGCCTCGCGCGGCGGCTGCGTGTGGTCGACTCATCGGCGCTGGCAGACCTCCTCGACGACGCCGTTGAGCAGCAACGCCTGACCGACGCCGACAGAAACGCGGTGCTCCTGGCCGACCTGGTCCTGACCGGGCAGCGGCGCGACGATCGCGCGCCGATCTACCTGCTCGCCGAAGTCTCGGTCGGTATCGGGCTCGACGATGTCACGCGAGCGGCTGACCGGGCCACGATCCTCGCTCGCCTGGGACAGCCGGTCGTGCCAGTCGTCGCCGGCAACGGGATCACCCGTGAGGCCGCGGCGCTAGCCAAGGACCGTGGCGTTCAACAGGTCCTGGATGGCCGACTGGAGCCGTGATCCGCCCCTGGCGCCAATCGTCCCACCTGATCCACGGCCTCCTCCCACGTCACGGCTGAGGGCACCTCCAGAATGGACGATTTGCTAACAGGGGCCCACTTCGGTGCTCTCGTCGTCCGCGCCCAAGCTTGCCAGCGCTGTCCGCGGATGGTGGGGCGGACCCGTGTTCTGAGCGCCCAGAACGGCCCGCTCGACGCCCGCGTCCTCTTCGTCGCCGAAGCGCCCGGCCGCCTTGGTGGGGACCGGACCGGCGTCCCCCTCTCGGCCGACCAGAGCGGTCGCAACTTCGGCGAGTTTTTGAGCGGCGCCGGTCTTGACCGCGCCGACGTCTTCGTCACCAACGCCGTCCTCTGCAACCCGCGCGACGCCCGCGGCCTGAACGCCCGCCCCAGCGTGGGCGAGCTGCGCAACTGCTCGACCCACCTGGCCGACCTCCTGGCGATCCTCGACCCGCCCTGGGTCGTCACCCTCGGCCGCGTCGCGCTCGACGCGCTCGGCCGTATCGCCCCGCACAATGTCGTCCTGGCCCGCGATGTCGCCACCCCGATCCCGTGGCACGGCCGCACCCTCGTCCCGCTCTACCACCCCAGCCCAAACAGCGTCGCCCACCGCGGTCGCGCACAGCACCACGCCGACTACGCCCGCCTGGTTGCGCTCCTCGACGGAGGAGCGGAAATGCTAGCCGGAGTCCGGTGGACGGCGCACGCGCGTATACGTCTCGTCCGCCACGCTGAGGCAGCCCTCGATCAGCTCAAGCGGCTGCTCATGCAGCACCCGGGTAAGGACGTCTAGCACAGCCTGACGACCGCCGGTGCGAGGACGCAGGAGCAAGATGCCCGGGTGTGTACCGGGCGCGAATCGACGGACGTCAGAGAAGTCCAGGTCGAGGGTGATGAAGAAGCGCCCCTCGGCGCAGACCCGCCGCCACAGCGTGTCATCCTCCTCGCCCGACAAGCCTTCGTCGTAGACGCGATCGACGTTGTAACCTGCCTGCCGCAACATCGCTGCATGTACGCGCCCGAGGTTTTCGTCCAGCTTGACTGACATCCTGGTCATCGCAACGGGACAAGATCCTCCTCCCTGGTGAGTTGCGCGGCGTACGCGATGGCTGCCCGCACGTCCTCTACGACGAGTGGTGGGTACTCCTCCGCGATCTCCTCCGGAGTCAGGCCCTCGGCAAGATTGTCGAGGATGATCGACACCATGATGCGCGTGCCGATGATACACGGCTTCCCATGGCACACCTTTGGATCGCTGCGAACCCGCTCCTGCCAGTCGGTCATGACGCTACCCCTTATTATTGACTCGATCAGCGTCTCGCCGTTGCTCTGTACACCGCTGACTCACCTCGGACTGGCCGCGAGTGGTGGGCCGGTCCCAGCAGGTTCTTGACATGAGGGTGTGGATTCATGCTGGTGGGTCAGCACGAGACGGGCAGCAGACGCTGGGCCGTGCCGCCGGCAGTCTCGACGTCTAGCGGCTTGTCGAAGCCGGTCGTGACCGACGAGGGCACGACCACGCGGATCTCGGTGGACGACCAGGCGATGTAGGTCTGGACCTGGGTGCCGTTGATCACCACCCGGCCGCTGACCGCCTCGCGGCTCGCACCGAAGCCGCTGCCGACGATCTTCAGCTCCTGGCCGCAGATCGCCGAGGCCGGGTCGGTGCTGGTG
>JACCZL010000474.1 GCA_013695975.1 Chloroflexota bacterium | reverse complement strand
GAACAGGGCGCAATGGGCGATGTCTTCGGGCTGGCCGAATCGGCCGAGCATCGCTTTCCGCAGGAGCGCCGGCAGATCCGGCGAGTCTTCGAGCGCCCGGGACATGTCGATCCGGATCATCCCCGGGCAGATGGCGTTGACGTTGAAGCCGTGGGGGCCAAGCTCCATGGCCAGGCGCTTGGTGAGGACGATGACGGCCGCCTTGGTCGTCGCGTACGGGGTGGTGTTCGGCAGGGCGGTGCCCAGGCCGGCTATGGAGGCGATGTTGACGATCTTGCCGTAGCCCCGCTCGATCATCCGCGGCGCGACGGCCTGGACCCCGTGGATCACGCCTTTCAGGTTCACGGCCAGCATCTCGTCCAGGGCGGCCTCGTCCAGGTCGAGCGTCGTCCCCGGCCGGCTGATGCCGGCATTGTTGACGAGCAGGTCGATCTTGCCGAACCGTTCCAGCACCGTCTCGACCATCGCCAGGACCTCGTGCTTCCGGGCCACGTTGGCCTGCACTGCGATCGCTTGTGCCCCGCCGGCGGCGACAGCTTCCACGACCTGCTGGGCGTCCGCTTCGCGAGCGGCGTAGTTGACCGCGACCGCGGCGCCTTCCCTGGCGAACACCAGGGCGGTGGCCCTGCCGATCCCCCGCGACGCCCCGGTGATCAGGGCAACCTTCCCGTCGAGCCGTCCTGTCATGGTACTCACGCTTCCTTCTGGCGCTCGAGACTGCACCCTCGGTTAGCTGCCACGGTACTCTGGTGCCTGGCTCTCGCCAGGGGCGAGCTGGCTTGCGCATTACGTCCCTACACCAGACCGCCGCCGCCACCCCCAGGTCGCGGGTCTGACAGAGCTACAGCATACCGATGTAGCCAATCACGTGGCTACGTCCGCGGCCCGAACCGTGGCGTCGCTGGCGGAGCGGCGGGCGTAGATCAGGCCGGCGATCACGCCCAGGGCGCACAGCAGGGCGACCTCGATCAGCGCCAGGTGGATCCCCTGGCGCTCGGCAAGGGCGCCGATGACGGGGCTGCCGATGGGCGTCGAGCCCATCGTGAGCAGGGTGAAGATGCTCATCACCCGACCGCGTAGCTCGACCGGGGTGGCGAGCTGCATGCGGGTGCTGGCGGTCGCGCTGAAGACGGTGCTGGCGGCGCCGAGGAGGGTCAGCAGCGCCGCGGTGAGCAGGAACCAGGGCGAGAGGGCCACCAGGGCCAACAGGAGCGTGAACGCCACGGCGCCGAGGCAGAGGGCCCGCTCGGTGGCCCGCTCGCGCGAGGCGATCAGGAGCGCGGCCACAACCGAGCCAGTGCCCAGGCAGGAGAACAAGAGTCCAAAGCCGGCCGCGTCGCTGTCCAGGGCGTAGCGTGCCAGGAGCGGGATGACGGTGTTGAAGTTGAAGCCAAAGGTGCCCAGGGCGGCCAGCAGGATGACGACCAGGCAGACCTCGCGGGTGCGCAGGGCGTAGGCCAGGCCGCCGCGGAGCTGGCCCAGGACGCGGCCACGGCTCGGGGGCGAACGGAGAGTCGGTGAGCTGGAGCACCAGCCAGGACTGGGCGACTCGCTGCATCCAGGTGCCGCTGAGCGAGACCAGTTGGCCGAACCAGTACAAGCGGTAGTTGCGCACCCGCATGGCACGCACGGTGCTGTTGAAGCCTCGACGAAGCCCGAGCTGGATCGTGCTGCTCATCGCGCCTCTCGGCCGGTCACCGCGACGGCTGGGACCTCGCGCGCGTTCTTCGCCAGTATAGGCCCTCGATGATCGGCCGCTCTGAGGCTGAGATTCGGCTATACTCGGCGGCGACACAGCGTGGGAGGCATGCCGATGAGCGACGTCAAGAGCCGCTACTCGGTCCGGTCACGGAGCACCGACGTGCCGGGTCGGACCCTGAACCAGGCCCGAGCGAACCACTGGGTGATCGACTCGCCATCGGGGCCGAACGAGGCGGTCACGACCGGCGAGTCTTTCATGGCGGGCATCGCGGCCTGCGGGGTGACCCTGATCGAGCTGCACGCGCAGCAGAAGGGGCTCCCGTTCGGCAGCCTCGAGGTCCAGATCGAGGGGGTCCGCACCGAGGCGAGCATGCCGGACTTTGCCACGATCGACCTCCAGTTCCAGTTCGCCGGCATCAGCCAGGAGCAGGCGGCCTACTACGTCGACGTCTGGAAGAAGCACTGACCGCTCTACCGTGTGGTCGCCGTGGCGACCCAGGTGAACGTCGAGTTGGCGGTCGGCCCGCGCTAGCATGGGGCTCGCGGGCGCACCGGGCAGGTCCGATGCGCCCGCGAGTGGGCGCTACCCGCTCGACCAGGTCGGGCGCGCTGTGGATGTGGGTGCCCACGGCGCCTTCGAGGAGTCGGCGCGCTTCCGGCCCGTTGGCGGCTGCCGTAGTCGCACGGCCCTTCGTGTCAAGAAGCATAGCTGCTAGTCCAGACGGCTGCTACGCCGACTCTAACCGATCTGGTATCGGATGCGTGGACTTCGGTACATTGGTACCAATACAGGAATGGAGCGCTCGCATGCGAGGTGTACCGTGGCCGATGTGACTGAGCATCAGCGGACACGCTTGGTGGTCGACATTTCCCCGGAGCTCCGACGCCGCTTGAAAGCTATTGCCGCGCAGACCGACCTGACCATGAAAGACCTGGTGTTAGCAAACTTGCAGCGTAATCTCGATGAG
>JACCZL010000181.1 GCA_013695975.1 Chloroflexota bacterium | reverse complement strand
GGGCCGCGTCGAGTTCTGGCGCGTCCGGTAGGGTCAGACGGAACGCGCCTTCGAGCGTGTCTCGCAGTTCAGCGGCGCTGGTGAGGACGCGCCGCTCGGTGCTCCCGTCCAGATGATGCACCGCGAGCTCGTTGTTGCGAAGGGCGTAGCGGGCGGGCGCGTCCGGTATCGTCGAGGTGATGACGCTGCGACGGACGGGTCACCCGATGCGAGAGACAGTGTACCGGGTGCTGGGACTGGTGTGTGCCATCGTGGCGACGGTGCCGATCGGCACGAACCTGGGGCTGGTGTGGGTGTTCTGGATGCTGGTGAGCGGGCGGCTGCTGGCAACGCGGGGGGGCGGTGATCCCGGGCCTGAGCCTCTTGGGGCTGGAGGCGCCGGCGGTGCGGCGGGCGTGGGTGGCGCTGGGGCAGGGGAGCTGGCCATCGAGTCGTTCTTCCCCGCCGACTCAGCTACCGCGGCCATCCTGCGTGCCCACGCCGGAGACTGACCTCCGGGCCCTCGCCGGTTACCGGCCCGCGGGCTGTTCCGAAGTTCTGGCGGGGGCCTACCGGTTGGCCAGGTCGTAGCGGTCCTGGGTTGCCAGGATGTGTTCCACGTTCTGCTCGGCCCAGCTCCGGACCTCGTCGATCGGGGTGATCAGGCTTCGCCCGAGGTCGGTGAGGGTGTACTCGACCCGCGGCGGGACCTCGGCGTAGACCTTGCGGGTGACCAGTCCGTCGCGTTCGAGTGCGCGCAGGGTCTGGGTCAGCACCTTCGGGGTGATGCCGCCGATGGCATTGCGGAGCTCAGAGAACCGCCGCGTACCGTCGCTGAGGACGCCGACGATGAGCACCGTCCAGCGGTCGCCGATTCGGTCGAGGACCAGGCGGGTGGAGCAGTTCGCGTCGAAGATGCCGCCGGGGCAGCCATCAGTATCCACGTGGTGAGTATAGCACCGCGAGGCACCTAGCACCTGAGTATCTATGAGGTTAGTATAAAACGTTGAGGGAATCAGTTTCTGATCGATACTATAAGGCATCGGGCAGCGCAGTCCGTGAATACTCGCCAGAGGGACCCAGATGTCCGTCGCCACGCAGCCGTTCAGCGGCACGTTCGTCGCCGATCCGACCCATTCGTCGCTCACGTTCGCCGTCAAGCACATGCAGGTCTCGACCTTCCGCGCGTCGTTCGACGACCTCGACGCCCGCATCGTCGCCGACCGGCAAGGGATTCGGTTCGCCGGCGCCGCTCGCGTCGAGTCGCTTTCGGTCAAGGACCCGGACTTCCGCGCGCACGTCGTCCACAGCGCCGACTTCTTCGACGCGAGACGCCACCCGGAGCTTACCTTCCGCTCCGACGACGTGCAGCTTGACGACGACGGCACCTTCACTGCCCGTGTCGAGCTGACGATCAAAGGCGTCACCAAGCCCGTCGCCGCGACCGGTGCCTATCAGCCGCTCGTCGAGGACCCTTATGGGTCGATTCGCACCGCCGTCGAGCTCACCGCGACGGTCGACCGCCGCGTTTGGGGCATGGACTGGCAGGCCCTGCTGCCGAAGGGCGGCGACGCGCTCAGCTACGACGTCCAGCTCACCGGGCACCTCGAGCTGATCCAGGAAAGCTAGCACGATGATCGTCCTGGGCCTGTGCGGAAGCCCGCGGCGAGGCTCCTACAACCGCCGTCTGCTCGAGGCGGCCGCGGCCGAGCTACCTCGCGGTGTGACCTTCGACGTGTTCGAGGGCCTCGCCGACGTTCCGCCATACGATCAGGACAGTGAGGACCGTGGGGCGCCCGAGGCGGTGCGGGCGCTGCGCGACGCCATCGCCGCGGCCGACGCCGTCCTGATCGCCACGCCGGAGTACAACCCCGGACCTGCGGTCGGTGCTCGCCGACCTCGTCAACCGGTTGCTCGGCGAGATCCCCCACGCGCTCGAGCAGCCCGCGTGACCCGTAAGCCGCGCATGCACGACCACCCGCGTCCGTACTCAGGCGACGCGTCCGCTACGCGCTTGCCAGCAGGAGTTGGACCATCTGGGCATGCATCTTCCGCGGCCAGGTACGCCTGGGTGATTTTGTTGATGGTGAAAGTGCGGTAGATTCTCGAGCACAGACGTGCTTGTATTGGAGGATGACATGGCGACGTCCGAGCAGGAGTTCAACCAGCAGGTCATCGGGGAGTTTCGCGCCAACGAGGGACGGGTGGGTGGCCAGTTCGAAGGGGCGCCAGTGTTGTTGCTGCACCACACTGGGGCCAAGAGCGGCGCTCGGCGGGTGAGCCCGCTGATGTACCAGACCGTCGGTGACAGCTACGCGGTGTTCGCCTCCAACGCCGGCCAGGCCACGCACCCCGCCTGGTACCACAACCTGCTCGCGCACCCGAGCACGAGCATCGAGGTGGGGCCGGCGACGATCGACGTGTCGGCGCGGGTGGCCGACGAGGAGGAGCGGGCCTCGATCTGGGACCGTCAGAAGCAGCGGTACCCGGGCTTCGCCGACTACGAGGCTGGCACGACCCGGCAGATCCCCGTCGTCCTCCTGGAGCCCACCACGCCGACCGGGTGAGCGTAGTTGCCATAGGAGTCATCGGCAGCGTTGAGCAGATCGCCGACGACCTGGTCGCCCGGCGTGAGCGGTTCGGCATCTCCCACGTGGCGGTGTTCGAGTCCGCGCTCGACGGGTTCGCGCCCGTCGTCGCCCGCCTCGCCGGCCGCTGACCCTCGGCCGTCACACGTCGCGCGGGACACTGTCCGATCCACCGCCAGCATGAATCCAGAGGCCGGTCGGCCGACCTCAGGTCTGCTGCTTGCACACGAAGGAGAAGCTGTGAAAGTCTTGGTGACCGGAGCGACCGGCAACGTCGGGCGCCTCGTGGTCGATCATCTGCTCGGTTCCGGCGTCGAGATCCGTGCGCTGACCAACAACCCGACCAAAGCCGCCCTCCCCGCCGGTGTCGAGGTCGCCGAAGGCTATCTTGGCAAGCTCTCCACCATGCCCACCGCGCTCGAAGGTGTCGAACGGATGTACCTCGCGCCGCTCCCACGGACCGCGCGGGAGGTCGTCGAGTTGGCTGCTCGACGGCGACGCCCTGGCCGTCGACCACCCGCAACTCCCGCTGCCGACCATCGCCGAGCTCCTCGGCCGGCCGGCCAGAACGTTTGCTCAGTGGGCGCACGACAATGCTGCGCACTTCCGGTAACCACGAGTTTCCCGGGCGCGGGGTGCGGGCGCTGCTCGAGGATCCCGGCGTCGAGCCCGGCGCCGACGAGTGGAGCTGAAGGTGACCAAAGCCTCGGAGCGACTGGTGTGGGCGGTGGAAACGCTGGCCGTTGAGCCGGCCGATCACGTGCTCGAGATCGGCTGTGGGCACGGCGTGGCCGTGTCCCTGATCTGTGAGCAATTGGCCGGCGGCAAGGTCACCGCCATCGACCGATCGCCAACGATGGTCGATATGGCCAGCAGGAGGAATCGCGCGCATGTCGCGTCGGGCAAGGCGGTATTTCAGGCCATCGCCCTGGAGCAGGCGGATTTTGGTAGCGAGCGGTTCAACAAGATCTTTGCCTTCCATGTCAACCTGTTCTGGAAGCAGCCCGCCAGGGCGCTGGGCATCGTCAAGCAGCTCCTAACACCAGGAGGCGCTGTGTACCTCTTCCACCAGCTTCCAGGGTGGAAAGAGACGAGTGAGACGCAGGCATTCTCCAAGCGTGCGACTGACATGCTCCGGAGCAACGGGTTCGCTGTCCGTGAGGTCTTGGCGAAAGACCTGAAGCCAATGCCGGCGGTGTGCCTCATAGCTGAAGCGCCCGCAATCACCCCCGGTTGAGCGAGGAACCGCCAAATTCCCCATTCCTCGCTCCGATGGCAGGCGGCTACGGCGCGGCGCCGTAGCGTTCGACGAGGCGAGTACCGATGCTCGCCAACTGACTGCGCAGCTCGGGCGGGTCGAGCACCTCGAGACCGAGGCCGTAGCCGGCCAGCTCCATCGCCGCGTTGTGGGTGGCCCCGAAGCCGATCCTGAGCGCGATGCGGCCATCGTCGAGCGGGTCGCCGACGGTCAGTCGGGTGCCGAAATGGCCGCGCAGCCAGCCGACGATCGCGGGATCGGCGAGCGCGCTGACGCGCATCGAGCCTCGGCGCTCGTCGATCGTGGCCACCACGCCCCGCCAGGTCTCGGCGAGGTCGAACCCGGGTGGCCGGCGCACCGGCGCATCGGTCAGCTCCACCGACCGCACCCGCCACACCAGGAACGTGCGCAGGCCGGCGTCCGTGTCGGCCACCAGGTACCACGTCGATCCCTTGGCCACCAGGCCGAGCGGGTGGACCAGGCGCTCGCTGACGGCGCCGCCGCGGCCGCGGTAGCCGAGCCGTACCTGCACCCCCTGCACCACCGCCTGCTGCAACGCGTCCAGGTGCGGCGGCGGCGGTGGCGCCGTAGCATCCCAGCGGGCCGGGTCCAGCACGACCGCCGACGCCGCCCGCTCGGCCTCCGCCCTGAACGCCTCGGGGAGCGCCCGGACCAGCTTGCGCAGCGCGGCCCTGGCCGCGGGGGTCACCGCCGCCGACGGCCCGGCGACGAGGAACAGGGCGCGAGCCTCCGCCGCGGTCAGGCCGCTGAGATCCGTGCGCGCCCCGCCGACCAGCGACCAGCCGCCGCCCCGCCCGGCCTGCGAGTACAGGGGGATGCCGGCGATGGCCAGGGCCTCCAGATCGCGACGAGCGGTGCGGATCGAGACCTCCAGCTCCTCGGCCACCGCGTGCGCGGTCACCCGGCCACGCGCCTGGAGGAAGAGCAAAGTGGCCACGAGGCGATCTGCACGCATGTGACCATGATTGCGGGGAAACTGGTCAAGAGGTGGCCAGTTCAGGAGCGCATACTGTCCTCAGGACCGTGACCGCATCCGAAGGAGGACCGATGCTGAGCACCGAGATTCACCCATTCCGGATCGAGATCCCCCAGGCCGACCTCGACGACCTGCGCGAGCGGCTGGCCCGCACCCGCTGGCCCGACCAACTGCCCGACGTTGGCTGGAGCAGAGGGGTTCCGGTCGGGTATCTCAAAAACCTCGCCGAGTACTGGCGCACCGGCTACGACTGGCGCACGCAGGAGGCACGACTCAACGAGATCCCCCAGTTCACGACCGAGCTGGCGCGCGTCGCCAGGGCGTGGGCCGAACTGATGCGCCGGTTGGGGTACGACCGGTACGCGGCACACGGCGGCGACACCGGCGCGTTGATTTCCCGTGCGCTCGGGCTGGCCGACCAGGAGCACCTGGGCTCACCGCACGTAACCCCACCATCGGATGTGCTTCCAAGGAAGGCGGAGCGCAATGAGCGATTTGAACAGTTCCAACCGCGAGGTCATTGAGGAGTTTCGACGGAATGGAGGAAGGGTTGGTGGGCTCTACGAGGGGGCATCACTGCTCCTGCTCACGACCACGGGCAGGAGGAGCGGCAAACGCCACACGACGCCGCTGGCATACCAGACCGATGACGATCGGCTGATCGTTATCGCCGCCAACGTTGGCGCAACGAGGTGGCCCGACTGGTATCACAATCTCGTGGCCCACCCGCGGGTCACGGTCGAGATGGGGAACGAGGCCGTTTCAGCCGTCGCAACCATCGTCGAAGGTGAGGCGCGGGAGCGATTCCTAGCCAGAGCACGAGCCTCCTTGGCCGAGGCGATGGAAGTCTGGCCCGAGCTTGCTGACATGCCAGCGGAGATGGAACGCTAGATTCCGGTGATTGCCCTCACGTTGATGTGAGCCGATCCAGGTATTCGCGGCGACGAAGGGAGCACAGATGTTGCGAGGACTCGCCACCGTCAGTTTTTGGGCGACTGATCTAGCGGCGGCAAAGACGTGGTACACCGAGCTGTTGGGCATCGACCCCTACTTCGAACGCCCACTGGGCGTCGACCCCCCAGGGTATGTCGAGTGGCGCCTCGGCGACTACCAGCACGAGCTGGGCCTGATCGATAGCAAGTACGCGCCCGAGGGTTCGGCGACCGGCCCAGGCGGTGTTGTCGTGTACTGGCACGTCGACGATGTCGCAGCAACTTTCGAGAAGCTGCTGTCGATGGGAGCGAAAGAGTACGAGGCACCCACAGACCGCGAGGAGGGGTTCATCACTGCTTCCGTGGTCGATCCGTTCGGGAACATCCTGGGCATCATGTACAACCCGCACTACCTGGAAGTGCTGGGCTCGACCAACAAAGCGTGACAAGGAGTGATCACCATGCCCGGAACGGTTCGCCCGGTCGTCGACGAGCGGGACGGTCTGCTCGCCTACCTGGCCCAGCAGCGCGACGCGCTGCGCTTCGCCGTCCACGGCCTGACCGACGAGCAGGCCACGTCCACGCCCACCGCCAGCACACTGAGCCTGGCCGGCTTGATCAAGCACGCCGCGCACATGGAGCGAAACTGGGTCGTCGAGATCGTTGCGCAGCGCGCAGTGCCCGAACCCCGAGATTACGAGGCCGAGTTCCGTCTCGCAGAAGGTGAGACGGTGGCCGATGCACTCGCCTCGTACGCGGCTGTGGCCGCGGAGACCGAGGCGATCGTCACCGAGATCGCCGACCTCGGGCAGCCGGTGCCGGTCCCCAGAGGTGTCCCCTGGTTCCCCCAGGACGTCGAGGCGTGGTCGGTGCGCTGGGTGCTGCTCCACCTGATCGAAGAGACGGCGCGGCACGCCGGCCACGCCGACATCATCCGCGAGTCCCTGGACGGCGCGACCATGTACCAGGTGATGGCCGCGGCAGAGGGGTGGCACGCCGACCTGGAGCGTTGGCAAGCTGAAGCGTCAGGTCGTTCGGACTGACCGCCCGCCGAGGCGTGCCGCCGAGGCGTGCAGGGATACTGCCACGCGCGGAAGTCTGGTAAACGTGCCGCGATGGCAGGGAGCGGAGTAGAGTATTTGTTCTAGGACGGGTACTGCATGAACGCCATTGTCGCCGAAGGCCTGGTGAAGATCTATCGGTCCCGTGCGGGTGAGGTCCGGGCCCTCGATGGACTCGACCTGACCGTCGCGGAGGGCAGCGTCCTCGGGCTGCTCGGCCCGAACGGGGCCGGCAAGACGACCACGGTCCGCATCCTGGCCACCCTCCTGCGGCCCGACGCCGGGCGCGCCGCGGTCGCCGGGTTCGACGTCGTCCGTCAGGCCCAGCAGGTCCGCTCGGTCATCGGCCTGTCCGGCCAGTACGCGGCCGTCGACGAGAACCTGACCGGTCGTGAGAACCTGATCATGTTCGGCCGGCTGTATCAGCTCTCCAAGGCCGAGGCCCGGCGGCGCGCCGACGAGCTGCTCGAGCAGTTCGCCCTTGCTGCCGCCGCCGACCGGACGGTGAAAACCTACTCGGGCGGCATGCGCCGACGGCTCGATCTCGCCAGCGCCCTGAGCGGCCGGCCGCGAGTGCTCTTCCTCGACGAGCCGACCACCGGACTCGACCCGCGCAGTCGGCTCGGGATGTGGGACATCATCCGCGATCGGGTGCGTGCAGGCACGACCCTCCTGCTGACCACGCAGTACCTCGAGGAGGCCGACGCGCTGGCCCACAGCATCGCCGTCGTCGACGCCGGCCGGATCATCGCCCGCGGCACCGCCGACGAGCTGAAGTCGCAGGTCGGCGGCGAGCGCATCGAGGTCGTCGTGCGCGACCGAGCCGATGTCGCCCGCGCGGTCGAGGTGCTCGCGCGCGATTGTGACGGCGACTGCACCGTCGACGAGCATACTCGCCGGGTCACGGTGCCGGCCCATGGGGGTGCGCAGCGGCTCGTCCAGGTCGCGCACGACCTGGACGAGGCCGCGATCGCCATCGACGACATCGGCCTGCGACGCCCCACCCTCGACGACGTCTTCCTCGCCCTCACCGGCCACGGCGCCGAGCTGCCGGCCGCCGGCGCCGATGACGATGCCCCGGTCCCCGCCGGGCGGGATTCTGCACCGATCCAGCGGTGAGACCCGCCTGTCGGCCGGGGAGCGGGCCCCCTCGCGGGCCGTCGTAACAGCACTGTAGGAGGAGCGCATGACGACCACGAAGCCCCCCACCCCACCCGCGAGCGGCGGCCTGCGTCAGGCGCTGGCAGACGGCCTCGTCGTAACCGGGCGCAACCTCAAGCGCATCCCGCGCATCCCCGAGCTGGCGATCTTCGCCATCCTCCAATCGATTATGTTCGTGCTGCTCTTCACATTCGTGTTCGGCGGCGCGATCCCGCTGCCGGATGGGGGCTCCTACCGCGAGTTCCTCATGCCCGGCATTTTTGCCCAGACCGTCGCCTTCGCCGCCGCGACTACCGCCGTCGGCATGACCGACGACATCAACAAGGGCATCATCGACCGCTTTCGGTCACTGCCGATGGCCCGCTCGGCCGTGCTCAGCGGCCGCACCCTGTCCGATGTCGTCTACACCGGCGGCATCCTCGTGGTGCTGATGCTCTCAGGCCTCGCCGTCGGCTGGCGCGTCAACACCGGGGTCCCGGAGTTCCTGGCCGGCGTGGCCCTGCTGCTCCTCTTCATCTTCGCCATGTCCTGGATCGGGGTCTGGCTGGGCCTGTCCGTACCGACGGTCGAGGTGGCCAACCAGGTGGGCTTCATCGTCATGATGCCGCTGACCTTCCTGTCGAACGTCTTCGTGCCGACCGAGACGCTCCCGGCGTGGCTCCGACCGATCGCCGAGTGGAACCCGATCAGCGCGCTCACCGCGGCCACCCGCGAGCTCTGGGGCAACCCGAACCCGTTCGCCGCGGCGGGCTTCCCGGCTGAGCACCCGATCCTGCTCACCCTGATCTGGGTGGCCGTCCTGATCGCCGTGTTCGCCCCCCTGGCCGTGCGGCGCTACACCTCGATGAGTCGGTAGCGGGGCGCCAGCGCGACCGGCAGTTGGCACGCCAACGCGAACGCCATTGCGCCCCGAGTCAGAGCCCCTCGGCGAGCGCCCGAATTCTTCGGCTCGCTCCGCCGACGATCGGGGGACCGTGACCGAAGCAGGCTACTTCGAACCCCAGCCTCGCCTGCTTCCGTGCCGGCGGCTGGGGCAGGCCACGGCGCTGCCCCCACCGCGGTACCTCGATGTAGTTGCTCGACTCGAGCAGCTCGCCGACGGCGATGCACACGCAGGCGGCCAGGAGCCATGGTACCTGCCCGGCCCAGGCGGCGCCGGCGCCGACGAGCGTCAGCCCCACGACCACCCGGCGGAAGAGATAGAGGTACGCGAGCGCCCGCTCGGTCCCGCCATGCTGCCGGCCAGCCGGGCCGGACTGTACGCCATGTGTCGTCATGGACACTCCCTTCCGGACATCAGGCGGCGTTGGCCGGCGGCTCGAAGAAGCCGGTGACCTCGCGCAGCCTCCCGTCGAGCGCCAACACGGCGAAGTCGACGCCGACCACCACCGGCGGGCCGCCGTCCGGGCCGGCCAGTTCCCAGCCCCACCGAGCCCGGTCGTGGTGGATGTCGACGGCGCCGGTCAGCCGGAAGCGGTGCCCAGGGAACTGCTCGTGCACCCCGGCCACCAGCCCGTCCAGGGCAGCCGCTCCCTCGGCGGCGAACAGCGGGTCAACGTAGCTGGCGTCCCGCGACCACGTCGCGGCGATCATCTCATGGCGCCGGGCGGGGTCGGTCTCGTTCCACATCGTGAAGTAGTTGTCGACGACGATGCCGATCGGTGTCGCGGTGTCTATTTCGGTCACGATGGCTGTCCCTCCAAGAGGAGTCGATTGGGCCGTTGATTCGGCCCTCCGTCATCACTATCGCCGCTCGGCGTCAGCGTGTCGATGACGTCAGAGGTAATGCAGACGTTGCCACGTGAGGCCGTACCCACGCTGGCCGCACCGGTGGCACGCGGCTGACCGGAGGCACCAACCGCCTGAGAGGTTGCAGCAGAGAACTCGGCTGATGCCCGCTTCGCTTGTGCCCACTATCTCTCGCGCTGCCTCCCGGGACCTGGCAACCGGAAGCGCCAGCGCGGCCAAGACGATCAATAGCGGGAACGCTACGGCCCAACGAAAACCGGCGCGGTATCCTGCTGCAAGCGCTTCGGCCGTGGGAGCTCCGGCCTCGCCCGTAGCTGCGACCGCGACCGATACCAGGACGGCCACGCCCAGAGCGCCCCCGACCTAGAAGGAGGTGTTGAGGATCCCCGAGGCGAGCACCGCCAGGGGGCCGACCCACAGCAGGCGTCCGAGGGCGACCTGCTCCGATTGAGCCGGCGAGTGAGCTGGGGTTGACATGGTTCCTCCCTCCGGGATGGCGTTCTCCTGTCCACCCACAATAGCGGTCGGCGCGGCGTAATGCCCGCGCAGGGCTGGCCGACTGGCCAGATCACGCCTAGCCGATCGGCCAGGTTGGGCTTCGAAATACAGGGCCTAGGTCGTCACTGTGCCAGGTGGTCCGCGCCACGGCGCCCGCGACCACCCGCGGGCCATCGCCGCGGTAGAGGTATAGTAGCCGGCGAAGGAAAATCTCCGCGCATGACAACTGACCCGCGAGCGCCGCGCCACGATCCGCTCGACCGCCTGCGCGAGATCTGCCTCGCCCTGCCGGAAGCGGTCGAGAAGGAGACGTGGGGCGATCCCACATTCCGAGTTCGGGACAAGATCTTCGCCATGCACAAGGTCGGCGACGGTCGGGAGTCGGTGTGGTGCAAGGCCCCACCAGGCGCCCAGGGGGTGCTCGTGGGCGCCGACCCGGGACGGTTCTACGTGCCCCCATACGTCGGCCACAATGGCTGGGTCGGCGTGCGCCTGGACGTCGAGATCGACTGGGACGAGCTCGCCGACATCGTGGAGGAGAGCTATCGGATGACCGCTCCGAAACGGCTCGCTGCGCTGCTCGACCAGCGCTGACCGTGTCCGGACGCTGATCACCGACACTCGGGCATGGACAGCCCCTCAGGTAGTCAGGAGCGAGAGGGTCAGCCTCACTCGCTACTCGCCGAGTCCGGATTCTTCATCGGTTGTGGGTCTCCCCGCCTACGGACGACGGCACCCACAACCGGTGAGGAATCCGGACTAGAATGTGCCCGATGGACGAGCTGGCGGCACGATTCGAGGCGTGGGATGCGCTGACGCGGCGGGTGGCGCGGGCGGTCGGCGAGCTACAGGCGGCGCGGGAGACCGAGGCGCCGTTGGGGCCGGGCGTGCGGGCCGAGCTGGAGTCACTCGCCGATCGGCTGCAGGCGCTGCAAGTCCAATTGGCGAACGAGACCGAGCGGGCCTGGAATCGAGCCGAGGCGGCGGCTCAGCAGGCCAGACGGGCGCGGATGATGGGCAACGTCCACGACGCGACAACCCCGGAGGCCCCGCTCGCCGAGCCGCTCCACCCCCAGGTCTGGCGCCCGCTGAGCCCGCCGGAGCAGACATCCGGCTAGCGCCCGTGAGCGTTGCACGTGACACACTCGCCCAGCTTCAGTTGACGCCTGGATTCCGGCGTCGCTACAATACGTCTACTACAACGCGCAGTGATAGTCGACCAGCGCCTGGAAGCGAGGGCCCCGCGTGCCGAAACGAACGTACCAGCCGAAGCGCATCCCGCGGAAGCGCGAGCACGGCTTCCTCAAGCGGATGAGCAGCCCGGGTGGGCGCGCGGTTCTCCGGCGCCGACGTCTCCGCGGTCGCAAACGATTGACGGTCGTTTAGGCCGCGGGCCCGACGCACGGCCCGCGCGCGCTGAGCGTCTCCGACGTCATGCCGATTTCCAGCGTGTGCGCGCGGCGAAGCGCTCCTGGGCGACCCCGCTGCTGGTCCTCCACGCGGCCCCGAACGACCGCGTGGAGACGCGCGTCGGCATCTCCGTCAGTAAGCGAGTAGGAGGCGCGGTGGTCCGCAACCGAGTCCGTCGGCGCGTTCGCGAGGCCGTTCGGCTGCAGCCGGGGCTTCGACCCGGCTACGACCTCGTCTTCGCCGCTCGGCCCCCGAGCGCCGAGGCCGAATGGGCGGCGCTCCGCGGGGCGACCGTGGAGCTGCTCCGCCGGGCGCGCCTGCTGGACACCAGTGGGCAGTGGTCGGTGATCAGTGATCAGTAGCAACACGCCTCCGCTGACCACCGACCACTGGTCACTGACCACGCGTCTCGCGCTGGTGCTCATCCGTGCCTACCAGTACACGCTCTCGACCCTGCTGCCGCCGGCCTGTCGGTTCTGGCCCACCTGCTCGCGCTACGGGTACGAGGCCATCGCC
>JACCZL010000451.1 GCA_013695975.1 Chloroflexota bacterium | reverse complement strand
GCGTAGGCATCGTGGGTCCGGGCCGCTCCCTCACGGTCGCGGTGCATTTTGGGACCTGGTGGTCGCCCGAATCAGGAGCCAGCCGACTACGGCGGCTCCGGCGTACGCCCCCGCCCCGACGGCAAGGGCCGCGCCGACGCCGAACGGCGCCGCCGCGGCCGCCAGCAGCGGCCAGCTAAAGGCGGCAACGTTGCGCGGCATCGGGGTCATCGCCATGACCGAGGTTTGCTGCCCCACCGGCAGCGTTCGGGCAAGCTGGGCGTAGAGCAGCGTGTTGTTGGCGGCGAACGGGAGTGACCGAGCCCAGGCAAGCAGGGCGATGCTCCACAGCGTCGGGGCAAACGCCAGTCCGAGCGTGGCGACGGCGCCCAGGACCATAGCCGGCAAAAACCAGCGTACCCCGCCAGTCTCGTCGACGAGCCGTGCAACCAGCCACGTGGCGGCAGCGGTGAGGATCCCATAGACGCCGAGGATCACGCCGATCGCTGGCGCTGGATCCGGCGTCAACTGGGCGATTCGGAGCGGGAGATAGGCGTCGACGATCGAGCGCCCGCCCTGGCCCAGGAACCAGCCGCCGAAGTTCCAGCGGATGGCCGCGTTGCGCCAGACCAGCCACGACGTCTCACGCGTCCGCGCCAGCACCGACCGCTTGCGATCCTGATGGGCTGGCTCCGGCATCAGGACGGTCACGAGCACGGCGGCGCAGAGCGCGGCCCCAGCGTCGAGGAGGAACAGGCCGCGCAGTCCGATCGATTCCACGAGCCAGGCCCCGAGTGGTGGCCCGAAGCTAGCGGCGATCGGCGCCGCTGCCTGGACTGTCGCGATCGCCGTGCCGACATGCCGGCGAGGGGTCAGGAGCGTCTGGGTCGCGATGACGACGGCGATGTTTCCGAAGGTCAGGCCGAGCACGAGCCGCGCCGCCAGAAGCCACCAGACGTCCGGAGCCAGGGCCATCGCCGCGTAGGCGACGGCTTCGAGATATTGGCTGCGCACGATGATCAGGCGGCGCGAGTACCGCTCGGCGAGCGCCCCCCAGAACGGCGCGAGCGGGAACGCCACCGCCATCATCGCCGCGTACAGGAGCCCTGTCCAGACCCCGATCTCGCTCCGCGCCACCCCGATCTCTTCCAGGAACAGCGGGGTGAACGCCGTCTGGTGACCCATCGCCATCGACTCGAGCACCGTCGAGACGAAGAACAGGGTGTTGACGGCGCGCCACCCTTGTAGGGGGCGCCGACCGCTCACGGCGGGCCGCTGGCGGTGGAGGTCCCACTCGAGACGCGGTCTGCCTTCGGCTGCGAGCCGGCCGTGCGACGCCGCCACCAGCCTTGAACGTCCCGCTGCCGGCGGAACGCCCACCGAAGGGCCAGGGGCGGAGCCGGCCTGACGCGGAGCTCCCGAGCGAGGCGCTGCATCGGGCAGGGCGCTCCCACCAGGACCGCTTGCCCCCAATCACGCAGCGTGGTCGGCTTGCCACGACGGCTGAGGGGTGGCGCAACGAAGCGTTCGAGCGACCGCCACGAGCGCCCATCCCAGGTGAGCGCTGCCCCACCCGCCTCACGCACGAGCAGTGCGCCGGCCGCCACGTCCCAGATCCGCGGCCGCACGAAGGCCGCGTACTGGAAACCGCCCCCCACGACCATCGCCAGCTCGTAGCAGATGCTGCCCAGGTTGCGAAGCTCACCCGGCCGCTTGGCCAGCTCGCCACGCATCTGAAAGGCCCAACGGTGCGCCGGCGGAAGGGCGACCGGTCCAGTCGGCCGAAACGGCGTGCGCGGGAGGCGCAGCCGGTCGCCGTCGATCGACGCACCGTTGCCGTACGAGCAGCGCAGCACCCCGGCCCGAAGTCGTGGGCCGAAAGGCACGAAGAGGCAACCGACCACGGTCACCCCATTCCGGAGCAGCGCCAGTGACACGCCGAAGAACGGCAACCGCCCAGCGAAGTTGGCCGTGCCGTCAAGGGGATCGAGCACCCACAGGTATTCGGCGTCGGCGCCCTCCAACGTCCCCTCTTCGCCCAGGAACCCGTGCGCCGGAAAGTGGCCGAGCAGCTCGCTTCGGACGAACGCTTCGACGGCTCGGTCGGCCTCGGTGACCGGATCGGTCCGCTTCTCGTCCTTGAACTCGACGCTGATCGGGGCGCCGTACCGCTCCAGCAGCATGGCCCCGGCCCGACCGGTGACCGCCGCGGCCACCTCCTCCAGCTCGGCGAGGTACCGGCGGTCGCGGCGTACGTCCTCCATGTCCCGTCAGCGTACCATAGCCCGCCTTTGGGCACCGAAGCCCTTCCCTCAGGGGACCGAATTCCCCGCTCGTGCGTTAAGCTATTGGTGACATGATGCATTGGAACGGTGTCGAGCAGGACCGGCCTTCTGACGAAGGACCGGAGCTGCCCCTCGACAAGCCTGGGCCCGCCCTGGACGACCTGGCGACGGCGACGGCCCAGCTCATCCGCCACTTTCTGGCTCAGTCGTGCCTGAAGGGCGGGGCTAGCCCCTCTGACGTCGCGGCCCTCTACACCGCGCCCGAGATCGTGACCGACCCAGAGGCCACCGCTTACCTCGATCGCCGCTACGTCGACGGCGAGCTGCCGCATGGCTGGCGTGAGCTCCAGGACGATCTCTCCGAGGCAGCGTTCGGCGCCCCATCCGGCACCACCCCCGAAGCCCTCCTCGAGCTGGTGGCGCGCCGCGCCCCGCGGCCGTCGCGCTCGATCTTCGATGACCCGGACGATCTCGACGTTGAGGGCCACCCGCGCAACGCCCGCTTGCTCGACCGCGATCCCCTGCTCGAGGATCTCGACGACGACAGCCGACGCGCGATCGAGCGCCACATCGTCGGCGAGACGCTGGGATACGGTCTCGCGGCGATCCACACCATGCAACTGCGCGAGCGGCTAGAGGCGTCCTCGGACGAGCGGGCGCTGCAATACCTCGATCTACCCTGGGAGCACGGCGAGCGACCGACTGACTGGGATGATCTGCGCGACAGCGCGCTGAGCCTTCGAGCCCGGTTCGAGGCCCGCGGCCAGGATCCGACCGACGCCTTCCAGCGGGCGGCCATCCAACATCCAGGTCTCGATGTCGCGGCGGTCCTGACGCTCCTTGCGGAAGAGGCCGATCGGCGCTAGTCCAGCGGCTCCTCGACGACCCGCGTTCGATCGTCGCTCGCAGCCTCGAAACGGACTCGTGTCTTGACCACCCCGACGAGCAAGACACGGCTGCTCGCCAGTACGATGTCCGGGAAGGCATCGTTCTCGGCCTTGAGCAGCACGTCCTCACCTCGCTCGAAATAGCGACGTACCGTCCTGTCGGACCCGCCATCGTCCGTCTCGAGCTCGACTAGCACGAGCTCGCCCCCCTTCGGCTCCTCGCCCGAGTCAACGCTCACGGCGTCGCCAGGCCGGAGCCCGATCCCGGCCAGCGCATGGTCCTTGATCCAGAATGGCGCCCGCCCGCCCGGCAGCTCCGAGTTGTAGCTGAACGCGCCTTCCATCGATCGTACCTCCTCGTTCCCGCGACGCTCCAGGCTCGTCCGCGGTACTCGAGCGCGCCCTCCAGGAGAGAATCGCGGCCCTTCGAACCAGAGACCAACCAGCCGACAACCCTGGAAGACGGCTCGCGCGTCCGCTATAGTCCCGACGACAGTCACCAACGAGGGAGCGAGAAGCTGTGGATGACTCAACCGTCGGCGCCGTCCAGGCCGAGCCGCACGCCGAGCCAGCGCCGACCGACCGCTTCGGCGAGACGCGCGCCGCCAACGAGCAGATCGGCGTGGGCAGCGGCGACGAGAACATGGCGAGGATCCAGCTCGCGGCGCGCTGGGCGGAATCCTACACCCCCGCCCAGGGAGACTCGCTCGAAGGCGTGCTTCGCCGGTTCCGACGCGCCTACGCCTTCATCGATTCCGTGACTCACAGCGTCGAGCCGGACGATCTCTAACTCTCGAGCGGCGCTACCGAAGACGCGGATCGAGAGCATCCCGCAGCCCGTCCCCCAGCAAATTGAAGCCCAGCACGGCCAGCATGATGGCAAACCCGGGGAAGACCGCCACCCAGGGCGCCGTCTCCATAAACTTGCGGCCGGTCCCCAGCATCGTCCCCCATGACGGCTCCGGCGGCTGAGTCCCCAGGCCGAGGAAGCTCAACACCGCCTCAGTCAAAATCGCCGTGGACAGGCTCAGCGTCGTCTGGACGATGATCGGCGCGGTCACGTTCGGTAGGACATGCCGCAGAAGGATCCGCCCGTGGCGCGCCCCGACCGTCCGCGCCGCCGCCACGTAGTCGTGCTGCACGACCGACAGGACCGGGCCGCGCGCGACCCGCGCGAAGGTCGGCGTGTACACCAGGCAATCGCGATCATCGCGTTCCTCAGATTCGGACCAAGAATACCGGTGATCGCGATCGCCAGTACCAGCGATGGTATCGCGAACATCACGTCCATCAGCCGCATCAGGAGGTTGTCGACCCAGCCACCGAAGTAACCGGCGAGGAGCCCGAGCGTGCCGCCAATCCCGAGCGCGATGCCGACCGAGACCACACCCACGTAGAGCGAGATTCGGGTGCCGTAGATGATCCGGCTCAGGATGTCGCGCCCGAGCTCGTCGGTCCCAAGCAGATACTCACCGCCCGGTCCGGTCAGCCGCCGCGCGATCTGGGCCGACGGATCGAACGGGGCGAGGACATTCGCCAGCGCGGCGGTGAGCAAGAGCAGCCCGATCAGCGCCGCCCCGACCACGCCAAGCGGATTGTTCGCGACCAGCCGCTTGAGGCGGACGGCCCGTCCGGGACCTCGCCGAACGGCAGCCACCGGCAGCTCGCGCCCAAACGTCGCGGCCTGCTCACTCATGGCGCCCAGTCATTCATAGCGAATCCGCGGGTCGAGATACGCGTACATGACGTCGACGATCAGGTTGACCAGCACGAACGTCAGCGCGAGCATCAAGACGGCCCCCTGCACCGTCGGGTAGTCGCGCTGATAAATCCCGTTGACAAAGGTCCAACCCATCCCCGGCAATCCGAAGATCTGCTCGATGACGACGGTGCTCCCGAACAACGTCCCCATCTGGATGCCCACCACCGTGACCACGGGAATCATCGCGTTCTTGAGCGCATGCCCCATCAAGACGGCCCGCTCCCCGAGTCCCTTCGCCCGGGCCGTCTTGACGTACTCCTGGCCGAGCACCTCCAGCATCGCCGAGCGCGTCATCCGCAAGACGATCGCCATCAAGGCCAGCGCCAACGAGACGGACGGCATCAGCATCTGCTTCAAGTTCTCGATCGGGTCCCTGAGCGGATTGACGTAGTTCAAACTCGGCAGCCATCCGAACCCCAGCGAGGCGACCAGGATGAGCATCGTCGCCAGCCAGAAGTTCGGCAAACTCAGCCCGATCAAGCCAACCAGTCGGGCCACGTGCTCGACTGGCCCACCCCGCTTGACCGCCGCCACGACACCCAATGGCACGGCCAGCAGGACCGAGATCGCGACCGACAGCACGGCCAGCTCGATGGTGATCGGCAGTCGCGACAGCAGCAGTCCGGCCACCGGCTCGCTCGTCCTGAGCGAGCTGCCGAGATCGCCCCGCAAAACCGCCCCGAGCCAGACGAAGTACTGAACGTAGATCGGCTGATCGAGCCCGAAGAGGCGCCTGATCGTCTCGCGCACCTCTGGAGTAGCGCTGCCCTCCGACCCCAGGATGATGTCGACCACGTCGCCCGGCAGAAACCGCAGCAGGACGAAGATCAGCACCGATGCACCCAGCATCACCGGCACGCACCAGAACAGCCGGCCGAGGAGGTAGCGCCCCATCGCAGACGGTAGACGGTAAACGGTAGACAGGGGACGGGGATACGCCCTCCCGTATGCCGTCTACCGTCTACCGTATCCCGTCTACCTTTCCACCCAGGTCTGCTTGAGCGAGATGCGACGGCCGGTAAACGACGGCACGTAGCCCTTAACCTGGTTTCGGAGCGCTTCGATGTTGACGCCGGCGTACATCCAGAAGTTGGGCAGCTCCTCCTCGAGTAGCTTCTGGACCTCGAAATAGATCTGGTGCCGCTGGGCGGAGTCGCCGACGGTGCGGCCGCGATCGAGCAGCTCGTCTACCTTCGGGTTCGAGTAGCTCGCCATCGGATTGTTCACGCCCTTCGAGTGGAAGGCCGGATACATGTACTGGTCCGGATCGGGGTAGAACGTAAACGCCGTGATTCGAATGTCGTAGTCGAACCCCGGCGCGCCAGTCTGCTTGACAAACGTGCCCCACTCGAGCTGCTGGACCTCCGCGTTGACACCGATCTTCTTGAACGAATCCTGCATGACCAACGCCGTGGTGACGAACTCCGGGTACTGGGGCGATGACAGGATCGTAAACTTGAGGTTGCTCTGACCGGCGTCGGCCAGCAGCGCCTTCGCCTTCTCGTAGTCGGGCTTGAGGTACTTCACCTCCTCGGGCTTGATGAACCAGTCGGTGTGACCAGTCGGGACCGGGCCGGTCGGCTTGGCCGCGCCCGAGACCGCCTTTTGAATGACCTCGTTCGGGTCGAGCGCCAGCCGTAGCGCCTGACGCACCCGGACGTCGTCGAACGGCTTGCGGCTGGTGTTGAGCTGCACGCAAGTCAACCAGGCCTTGGCGCTCTCCAGGACCGTGACGTTCCGGTCTGCCTTGACTCGGTCCGCGCCTTCCTGGCTCAGGAAGGCGTAGTCGATCTGACCGGCTCGAAGCGCCGCGACCCGTGCGTCCTCTTCGATCACGATCTTCATCATGACTTCATCGACGTAGGGCAGCTCCTTGTTCCAGTAATCCGGGTTCCGTACGTACCGCAAGTGACTCTGGGGAACGTACTCGGCCAGCTTCCAGGGTCCGGTGCCGATCGCGGTCGTGGCCAGGTTCGACGATTCCGCGGCCCCTTCCTGGATGATCGCCCCACCCCGCATCGCGGCGAAGGTTGCCAGCAGTGGCGGATACGGCTTGGCCATCACGGCCCTGGCCGTGTTCTTGTCTACGACCTCGATCCGCTCGATCGCGTCGAACCAGTTCTTGTACGGCGCGACGGTCTCCTTGGCCATCATCCGCTCGTGCCAGTACTTGACGTCAGCGGCCGTGAACTCCTTGCCGTCGTGCCATTTCACGTCCTTGCGCAGATGGAACGTGTACTGCATGCCGTCTGGTGCCATCTCCCACCGCTCCGCCAGCGCCGGCTGGACGTTGAGCTTATCGTCGTACTGGGTCAGGCTCTCGTAGACGTGCTCGAAGCCCTGCACCGCCGAGAAGTTGCTCGACTTGTGCGGGTCGAGCGAGACCGGGTCCAGCTCCTGGGCGATCGTCAGCGTCCCGCCTCGCTTGACCTGACCGGCCGGAGCGGCCTGGGGAGCGGTGGTGGCGGCGGGCGCCGCCGCCGGCTTCGTAGCGTCGGTTGGCTTCGGCGCGGCGGTCGGCTGGGGCGCCGGCTTCGCCGCTTCGGTCGGCTTCGCCTCCGTCTTCGGGGCCGGGGCGGCGGCCGGGGATTGCTGGCAGGCGGCGAGCAGAGCGCTCCCGACGCCGAGCAGGGCGGATTGCCGCAGGAACCCGCGACGGCTGACCCTAGACCTGACTTCCATGGATGCCTCCTCCTGAACCCGGCCGAGCTCGGCCTCTCGGCGACTATTCGGCGAACGGATAGCGGGTGCGGCCGCGCACCTCGGGATTGCAAATGTTCCGCGGAAATCCACCGGACAGGATGCGCGCCATCTCCTCCGCGCCAAGCCGCTGCCCCGTGCGAACCGCTTCATCGGAGAATCCGGCAGCGTGCGGCGTCACGATCACGTTGTCGAGCTGGAGGATCGGATTGTCCGGCGGCGTCGGCTCGACCGCGAAGACATCCAGTCCGGCCCCGGCGATCCGACCGTCCCTGAGGGCCCGGTAGAGGGCTGGCTCCTCGATCAAGTCGCCCCGCGCCGTGTTGAAGACCCAGGCGGACGGCTTCATCAGGCCGATCGCCCGTTCGTTGAGGATCTCCCGCGTCCTTGGATTCGATGGGGCGTGCAGCGAGACGTAGTCGGACCTCCGCAGCAGCTCGTCGAGCTGGACCAGCTCAGCGCCGGCCTCGGCGGCTCGCTCGGGCTCGACCACCGGATCGTAGGCCAGGATCGCCATGTCCATCGCCAGCGCACGTCGGGCTACCTCCCGCCCGATGTGTCCGAAGCCGATCAGCCCGATCGTCTGCCCGTAGAGGGGCGCCACCGGCGGCTGAAGATCCCGCCGCCATTGCCCCTGCTTGAGCAAGTTGTGGAGCATGATCAGCTTGCGGGTCGCCGCCAGCAACAACATGATCGTGTGATTGGCGACCTCACGGTGGCAGAAGAACACGTTCGCGACCGGCAGGCCAGCGGCCGTCGCCGCCTCGAGATCGATGTAGTTGAAACCGTGGCTGACTGTGACGATGCCGCGGCAGCGCCCCATCGACCGAATCATCGCGGCGTCGACGTCGTGGACGCCGAGCAACCCGTCCGCCTCGGGCACGAGCTGGCGGACCCGTTCCCGCTCGGCCACCGGCACCACGACCATTTCGGCGCCGAGCTCCGCCAGCGTCCGCCGCTCAGCCTCGAGGGTATCGTCGGTATCCCCTCGGCCCTGGATGCCGCGTACGACCATCAATGCCATGTCGCTTTCCGATCGGCGAGCTTGTGCGCGCCAGTATATCGGAAAGCGACGCGGAAGCGTCAGTCGCGCAACGCCGCGCGAGCGGCGGAAACCGTCCGCTCGATCTCGGCGTCGCCATGGGCGGTCGACACGAACGCCGCTTCGAACTGCGACGGCGCCAGGTAGACTCCAGCCCGCAGCATCCTCGAGAAAAAGCGCGCATAGGCCGCGGTATCCGCACGCTTCGCCCCGTCGTAATCAGTTACCACCGCGTCGGTGAAGAACGCCGTCAACATCGAGCCGACGCGCGAGACGGTGACCGGTACGCCGGTCACCTCGGCCGCGTCAGCCAGACCCCGCTCGAGGGCGGCCGACTTCCGCTCGAGCTCGCCGTACGGATCCAGCTCACAGATCGCTCTGAGAGTGGCCAGGCCAGCCGCCGTGGCGACTGGATTTCCCGAGAGCGTACCCGCCTGGTACACCGTGCCGGCGGGCGAGACCTGCTCCATAATCTCACGCCGCCCGCCATAAGCAGCGAGCGGCAAGCCACCGCCAACGATCTTGCCCAGGGTCGTCAGGTCGGCTGAAACCCCGTACAGTTCCTGAGCGCCACCGTAGGCGACCCGGAAGCCGCTCACCACCTCATCCAGGATCAGCAGCGCCCCACGCGCCCGCGTCAGGTCTCTAAGCCCCTCGAGGAACCCGGGCATCGGCCGGATCACCCCCATGTTGGCCGCGATCGGCTCGACGATGACGGCCGCGATGTCCCCACCGAACAGCTCGAACGCCTGCTCGACACTTGGAAGGTCGTTGTAACGGACGCTCAGCGTCTCGCGGGCCGCGGCCTCGGGAACGCCCGGGCTGTCAGGCGCCCCGAGCGTCAGCGCCCCCGATCCCGCCCGCACCAACAGCCCATCTGCGTGGCCGTGGTAGCAACCATCGAACTTGACGATCTTGTTGCGGCCAGTGAAGGCCCGCGCCACCCGCACCGCGCTCATGCACGCCTCGGAGCCCGAGCTGACTAGACGCACCATCTCGATCGACGGGAAGGCCTCGACGATCATTGCCGCCAGCTCAACCTCGCGTTCGGTGGGGGCGCCGAAGCTCGTCCCGTCGGCGGCCGCGACCTGGACCGCCTCCACCACGCTCGGGTAAGCGTGGCCGAGGATCAACGGCCCCCACGAGGCGAGGTAGTCGACGTAGCGATTGTCGTCGACGTCTTCAACCCAGCAACCCGCGCCCCCGCGGATGAAGATCGGACCGCCGCCCACCGCCTTGAACGCCCGCACCGGGCTGTTTACGCCGCCCGGCAGCAGCTCCTGAGCCAGCTCGAAAAGCTGTGCTGAGCGCGTCCGGTGGCCCACGCCCGGGGTGACCTCGTCGCTCATCGATCGAGCCATTCGCTCACCTCCCGTGCGTGGTAGCTGATGATCAGATCCGCGCCGGCCCGCTTGATGCCGGTCAGGATCTCGAGTGTCACGCGCCGCTCGTCGATCCAGCCGTTCCGAGCGGCCGCCTTGACCATCGCGTACTCGCCGCTGACGTTATAGGCGACCAGGGGATGATCGAACCGATCGCGGGCGCGGCGGATCAGGTCCAGGTAGGCAAGCGCCGGCTTGACCATGATCAGGTCAGCGCCCTCGCCGATGTCGGTCTCGATCTCGCGCATGGCCTCGCGCCCGTTAGCTGGATCCATCTGATAGGCTCGGCGGTCGCCAAACTGGGGCACCGAGTCGGCCGCGTCTCGGAAGGGCCCATAGAACCCAGAGGCGAACTTTGCCGAGTAGGCCATGATCGCCACCTCGGTCAAGCCGCCTCCGTCTAGCGCCTTGCGGATAGCCCCGACTCGACCGTCCATCATATCCGAGGGACCGACGACGTCGGCGCCGGCCTCCGCTTGCGCCAGCGCCGCCGCGGCGAGCAGCTCCAGCGTCGGATCGTTGAGGACGCGCCCGTCCTCGACCACTCCGCAATGGCCGTGATCGGTGTACTCACATAAGCAGACGTCGGTGATGACCACCAGCTCTGGGGTCACGTCCTTGATCGCCTGCACCGCTCGCTGCACGATCCCATCCGGATGATAAGCCTCACGCCCGCGCGGGTCTTTGCGCTCCGGAAGACCGAAGAGCAGCACCGCGGGCACGCCAAGCTGCGCGAGGGCGCGGACGTCGCGCGTCAGCTCGTCCACCGAGAGCTGGAAGACCCCGGGCATCGAGCCGACCTCGTCGCGGACGCCACGGCCGTGGACGACGAAGTAGGGATAGATAAAGTCGCGCCGAGACAGGCTCGTCTCGCGCACCATCGCCCGCAGCGCCTCCGACCGTCGCAGCCGCCGAAGGCGCACCGCTGGGAACGCGCTCATCTCTGCACCTCCCGGCTAGCCCAGGCGGTTAGCGCTCGGGCAAGTCCATCGATCGTATGCTCGTCGGCCACCAGGTCTACCCCCAGGCCCAGCTCGCGCGCCGTGGCGGCGGTCACCGGCCCGATGCAGGCGAGCGCGACGCCGTCGAGCAGCTTTCGCCTGTCGCCAAGCCCGTCGATGAGATTGCGGACGGTCGAAGAGCTGGTCAAGGTCACCACGTCGATCCGGCATTGCTCGAGCAGCGTCACCAGTCGCCCTCGGCTCTCCTCGGCGGGCGCCGTCCGGTAGGCCGCGACTTCCGTTACGACCGCTCCCTGCTCGCGGAGCCCCGCGGCCAGGGCGGGCGGGGCGATGTCGGCACGAGCCAGCAGCACCTCGACTCCGCGCACGTCGAGCTGGCGAAAGCCGGCCACGATCGCATCGGTCAAAAACTCCTGCGGCATCCAGTCCGCGATGATCCCTCGCTTCCGCAGCGCGTCGGCAGTACTCGGCCCAATCGCACAGACCTTCGAGCGCCCGAAGACCCGAGCGTCGCGTCCCGCGAGCGCTAGCCGCTCGAAGACGGCCTCAACCCCGTTTGCGCTAGTGAAGACGACCCAGCCGAAGCAGGCGATCCGAGCGAGCGCGGCGTCGAACACGCTCGGGTCGTCAACCGCGTGTATCTCTATCGTTGGATACTCGATCGGAGTTGCTCCCAACTCGATGAGTCGGCTCGAGAGCTGACTGGCCTGGTGACGAGCCCGCGTCACGAGTACGCGCAGCCCGGCTAGCGGGAGTCTGCTTCGCCAGTCGAGACACGCGCGCAATCCGACCACCGGCCCGACGACCAGCACGGCCGGCGCCCTGAGGCCCATCTCCTGGACCCGCTCCTCGATGTCGACCAGGGTCCCGACGACGACCTGCTGCTCGGGTGTCGTCGCCCACCGGATCGCCGCGACCGGCTCCTCGGCCGGGCGGCCGGCCCGCCGGAGATTGGCGATGATCTCGCCCAGGTGCTCCACGCCCATCAAGAAGACGAGCGTGTCGACGCCCCGCGCCAGCGCGTCCCAGCGGATCTGGCTGCCATCCTTGGTCGGATCTTCGTGCCCGGTCACCACGGCAAACGACGAGGCGACTCCTCGATGGGTGACCGGGATGCCCGCGAAGCTCGGTCCGGCGATGGCCGACGTCACCCCCGGTACGACTTCGAACGACACGCCCGCGGCGTCCAACGCGATCCCCTCGTCGCCACCCCGCCCGAAGACGAACGGGTCGCCACCCTTCAGCCGCACGACCCGCCGTCCCGCTCGGGCCTGCTCGACGAGCACGGCATTGATCTCGTCCTGGGTCATCGTATGCCGCCCGGGGCGCTTGCCTACGAAAATCCGCTCCGCCGCTGGGGCCCGATCGAGCAGCTCCGGCGCGGCGAGGCGGTCGTAAACCACCACCTCGGCCCGCTCGAGACATTCCAGCCCACGCAGCGTGATCAATTTCGGGTCGCCCGGCCCC
The DNA here is from genome assembly GCA_013695975.1 of Chloroflexota bacterium. Lineage (GTDB taxonomy): Bacteria > Chloroflexota > UBA6077 > UBA6077 > JACCZL01 > JACCZL01. Next base: position 19,528 of record JACCZL010000451.1, on the reverse strand, counting down.
GCCCCGACCAGATAGACCCTCCCGAGCATGTCAGGCTCGAGCCGCGAGCGACAGCAGACCCTGCGCGCGGGGCAAGAGGAGCTCGGCGAGGCGATGGCCCACCGTGGCCGCATCGCTCGCGTTGCCGCTGTGATGCGCCCGCACCAGCTCGCGGCCGTCCGGCGCCGCCGCCACGCCGACGATCTGGAGGTGCCGATCGGCGACCCGCGCCAGGGCGCCGGCCGGAAGCTGACACCCGCCTCCGAGCGCCGCCAGGAAGGCCCGTTCGGCGAGCGACTCAGCCCGGCAATGGCGGTCGTCAAGTGGCGCGACGAGCTCCCGTGTCGCATGGTCGTCCGTCCGCGTCTGGATCACCAGTGCCCCTTGACCGACCGCCGGCGTGCATTCCTCGATCTCGAAGATTTGATCCAGCTCGTCCTGGCGGCCAAGCCGCGCCAGTCCAGCGACTGCCAGGACGAGCGCCTCAAACTCGCCATTCCGGAGCTTGCGGAGCCGCGTGTCCAGGTTGCCCCGAACTGGCAGGATTCGGAGATCCTGCCGCAACTGGAGCAACTGGGCCGCCCGCCGCGGGCTACCCGTCCCGACCCGCGCCCGCGGCGGCAGACTCCTCAGGTCACGACCAACCCGGCAGACCAGCCCGTCTCGGGGATCTTCCCGAGGCGGGAATGCCGCCAGCTCGAGGCTCGCGGTAAGCAGGGTCGGAACGTCCTTCAAGCTATGCACCGCGATGTCCGCCGCGCCGACCAGCAGCAGCTCCTCGACGCCCTTGACGAACACCCCCTGGCCGAGCGATGTCAACGGGGTCTGCTTGTCACGGTCGCCCGCCGTGCTGGCCGAGACGAGCTCGACCCGCGCCCCTGACCATGCCGCCCGAAGCCGATCCGCCACCCACTCGGTCTGCCGCAACGCCAGCGCGCTACCGCGGGTCGCAATCCGCAACACCCGTCCCTGGCCCTCGCCATCGGCCTGGCTGCCTCGCATGGCCTCAGTCCTGCTCAGGTAACCCAAACAGCTCGCGAACAGCGTGGACGTAGACGTTGGCGTCGTGGCGCCCGCCGCGCGCTTTGAGCGCCACGATCGGGCGATGGAGCATCTTGTTCACGATGGCCGTCGTCACGGCATTGACCGCGTTGCGCTCCCGCTCCGACAGGTCGAGCCTGGCCAGTCCGCGTTCCAGTTCAGCCAGCCGAATCTCCTCGGCCCGTGCCACCAGCTCGGCGATCGTCGGGGCAACCTCGTGGCCGATCCACCAGCCCATGAACTTTTCGACCTCGCGCTCGATCATCACCTCGACTTTGACGGCCTCGAGACGGCGCGCTGCCAGGTTGGCCTCCTGAACGGCGGCCAGGTCATCGATGTTGTAGAGGCTACAGCCGGCCAGGTCGCCGACCGCTGGCTCGACATCGCGCGGAACGGCGATGTCGACCACGACGAGCGGCCGTTCCCGTCGATCGGCCAGTGCCCGACCCATCACTTCCCGTGTGACCACGCAGTCGGTCGCCGCCGTGCTGGCGATCACCAGGTCGCTTGCGGCCAGGCCCTCTTCCAGGCGATCCCACGCAAGCGTCACGCCACCCACGCGCTCCGCAAGCATCCGCGCCCGCTCGGTCGTTCGGCTAATCACGAGTACCCGCGACACGCCCTTGGCGAGCAGGCTCCGGGCAGCCAACGACCCCATCTTACCGGCCCCAATCACGAGAGCGGTCCGTCCGTCAAGCCCACCAAGGGCCTTCTGGGCCAGCTCGACGGCGGCGCTGCTGACTGAGACGGCGTTGCGGGCGATCCCACTCTCGACCCGAGCCCGCTTGCCCACGGTGAGGGCGTCGCGGAACAGCCTGGACAGGATCGGGCCTGCGCTGCCGGCCGCACGGGCCGCGTCGCCGGCGGCGCGGACCTGACCCAGAATCTGATGCTCGCCGACGATCATCGACTCCAGTCCGCAGCTCACCCGCAAGAGGTGGCGGATGGCGTCCTCTTGCCAACGCTCGGCCAGGGCGCCCGCGAACGCCTCAGTCGGCACGCGGCGGGCATCCGCCAGAAAGCGGATCGCCGCGCGGCGCCCGGTCTCCCGATGCCCGACCAGCGCGTACAGCTCGGTACGATTGCACGTCGAAAGGATCGCCCCCTCGGCGATCTGCTCCCGAAGCTGGCCCAGCACCCAGGGCAGCTCGCCATCAGCGACCTGAAGCCGCTCCCGCAGTCGCACGTCCGCGCGGTGGTGGTCCAATCCCAGTGCAAGAATTTGCATCGTGCTGGTCTACCCGCTCGAGGTTACTGATGCATGGTCGAGTGCTTCGAGCAGCTTTGCTCGCGCTTCCTCACGGTCCCCGTCGGCCAGGGCGCCCAGGTCGTCACAAGCGATAGCCCGCCGCCAGGTCTCCGGATCGGGATTGCAGCCAAGCGCCTGCAGCTCCCGGCGTACCCCCGCCAACACCTCGAGCATGGAGATGCGCTCAGGTGTCAGCCAGCCCTCGAGCTGTTGACGCAAGTGCCTGGCGTAGGCCGGACTCTTGCCACCCGTCGAAATGGCCAGGATCACGTCGTCCCGTCGGATCGTCGCCGGAACGATGAAGTCGCCGCCCTCGGGGTCGTCCACGGCGTTGGTGAGCGCCCCGGACTCGCGAGCGTTGGCGAGCACCCGGGCGTTCAGCTCCGCGCTGTCGGTCGCCGCGATAGCCAGGAACGCCCCCTCCAGGTCGACCGCCTGGTAGCCTCGGTTGACGAGCCTGCAGGCGCCACTCGCCGCGATCGCCTTGATCTCCCCCGTGCAGCGCGGGGCGATCACCGTCACCGCCGCGCCGCACGCCACCAGTGCGCGCAGCTTGCGCTCGGCGACCGCCCCACCGCCGACGACCACGCAGCGACGGCCCTTCAGGTTGAGGAACGCGGGATACCACTCGGTCATCGCGTCGGCGTCGCGCTGCCCGGCCCGCGCTCGTTCAGGGCGAACAGATCGGCCTCGCGGTAGCGTCGATGCCCGCCCGGCGTCAAGAACGCCGGGACCCGTCCGCTGTCGGTCCAATGCCGCGGAGTCGATTGATTCACGCCGAGGATCTCGCACGCCCGCCGCATCCCGACCCAGCGGCTGCCCTCGGGGAGCGATTCGGGCGCCTGGGGAGGAGTCGGGGCCACGCGGCGGCTCCAGGAAATCTGGGGGAAACTAGCGAAGACTGCGCATCGCACGCCGTCTCCACAAGCGTAATCCGCCGCCCCCATAGTCGTCAAGGCAAGCGATCGTCACGATCGTCGCTCCCGTATACTGTGCGCGTGCGGATCTTGCTCGCGGGCGGCGGCTCGGGTGGCTCCGCCACGCCGCTCCTTGCCGTGGCACAGGAGCTTCGCCATCGCGAGCCTGACTGCCCGATGCTCTACGTCGGCACGCGAACAGGGCCTGAAACGCTCCTGGCCGCGCGCCAGGGCATCCCCTACGTCGCGGTCACCGCCGGCAAGCTTCGCCGCTACTGGAGCGTCCAGAACCTGACCGATCCGCTCCGAGTCGCCCGTGGCCTGGCGGAGTCGCTCGCCCTCGTTCGACGCTTCCGCCCCGACATCGCCTTTGGCGCCGGTGGGTTCGCCAGCGTCCCGCCACTCGTAGCCGCCGCGCTCCTGCGGGTCCCCGTCCTGATACACCAGCAGGACGTGGTACCGGGTCTGGCCAACCGGCTGCTGGCCCCCTTGGCGCAGCGGATCACCGTCGCGCTCCCTCAGACGGTGGCGCGCTTTCCGACCGGCCGCACGTTCTTGCGCGGCAACCCGGTCCGAGCGAGTGTCCTCTCCGGAGACCCGGAGCAGGGCTTTCGCCGCCTCGGCCTGGTGCCCACCATCCCGCTGCTCCTCGTCACCGGAGGCGGCACCGGCGCACTGGCACTCAACCGCGTGGTCGCTGCTGCCGCACCCGACCTGGTCAGATTCTGTCAAATCTTACACCTGACTGGAAGGGGCCGCGGTGTGGCAGTGCCAGAGCTCGGGCCTCGCTACCGTCAGCGCGAGTTCCTCGTCGAGGAGATGCCAGACGCCCTCGCCGCGGCGAGCCTCGTCCTCAGCCGCGCTGGGATGTCGACGTTGAGCGAGCTCGCGGCCCTCGGAAAGCCGACCGTGGTCGTGCCGATGCCCCGATCACATCAGGAGGCCAATGCCGTCGCGTTCGCCGAACAGCATGCCGCCCTTGTCTTCGATCAGCCAGGCCTTACGCCGGCGCACCTCGTTCAAACGGTCCGCGAGCTGCTCGAGGACGGCGCGCGCCGCGAGCGGCTGGCCCGGGCCATCGCCCGGGTGATGCCTCGCGATGCCGCGGGTCGCCTGGCGGACGATCTGAGCGAGCTGGGCGCTCGCCGCGGTGCGCGCCCCGAGACCGGCGCGTCATCGACTGAGCACTAAGGGCGCTTCGACCACCACGTCGATGGGATCGGAGCGCTCGATCTCGACGCGCGGTCCGCCCTCGTCCTGAAAACATTCCAGGTCGACAGCGTGGCCGCCGACGCGCAGGTTCCGCACGCTGAGGCGGCCGACCCGGCCGAGCAGAGTTGGCCGAACCGTCAGGACGCCCGCGTCGGCGTCGGGCTGCAGACCGAGCATCGCCTGGACGATCAGGAAGACGCTGCCGGCGGCCCAGGCCTGGGGGCTGCACGAGACCGGGTAGCGAGCCGGCATCGAGAAGTAGCGGCGGTCGCGGGTGAACCCACAGTAGAGCTCAGGCAGGCGGAAGAGCGGGAACCGGACCGCGGCGTCGACAACCTCGTCGGCGACGTGCATCGCCAGGTCGTCCATCCCGTAGCGCTTCAATCCGGCGATGATCAGCGAATTGTCGTGAGGCCAGACCGAGCCGTTGTGGTAGCTCATCGGATTGAACGTCGGCTCGCGCGTGCTCAAGGTCCGAATCCCCCAGCCGCACAGCATGTCCTCGGCCATCAGGCGTTGTCCGAGCCGCCGCGCTTGCTCGTCCTCCAACAGCCCCGCCCAGAGGCAGTGGCCGGGGTTGGAGCTGACGGTCGTCACCGGCCTCTTCTCGGCATCGAGGGCCATCGCGAAGCAGCCTTCGCTCTCGAGCCACCAATCTCGAGCGAAGCCGGCTCGAAGCTCGGCGGCCTGGCGGCGCAGCTCCTTTCCCCTCGCTGGCTCGCTCAGCGTGTCAAAATAGTCCGCCATCGCCGTCTTCGCCCGATAGACGTAGCCTTGGACTTCAGCCAGCGCGATCGGCGGGCGAGCTGGCCGACCGTCGCGGTGGGAGACCGCGTCGGCAGAGTCCTTCCAGCCCTGGTTCGGGATTCCGCGGTCGGATCGGCAGAGATACTCGACGTAGCCGTCGCCGTCGGCGTCGCCATAGTCGTCGATCCAGCGGAGCGCCAGCTCGACGTTCGGGCGCAGCTCTCGCCCGAGCCCCCAGTCGCCGGTCCAGCGCAGGTACTCCCCGAGCGCCACCAGGAACAGCGGAGTCGCGTCCACGCTCCCGTAATACGGCGTGTGAGGGACCCGGCCGAGTCGCGCGAGCTCGCCCAGACGCACCTCGTGCAGGATCTTGCCCGGCTGCTCGTCGCGCCAATCGTTGATCTCCTTGCCTTGCTGCCGCGCGAGAAAGTGGAGGGTCGCACGAGCGATCTCCGGCTGCAGCGCGAGCGTCTGCATCGCGGTGATCAGGCTGTCACGCCCAAACGGTACGCTGAACCAGGGAATGCCGGCCGATGGGAGATAGCCGGAGGCCATCCGATCGCTCAGCAGCCGCAGGTCATGCAGCGAACGCCGGAGTACGGCGTTTAACAGCTCATGGTCGGAGGAGATCCTGGTGCAGCTCGCCTCCCACTGCTCGTACGATTCCCGCATCACGACGAACTCAGAATCGAGGCTCGGCGTGGTCGCGTGAACCGTCTCCTCGCGTCCGTCGATCCGCGGAACGATCTGGGCCGTCAGCGACTCGAACGCCCCGGGCGCGACCTCGAAATCGAAGGTCGCGGTGGCTGTCGGCGGCCGGATCGACGCCTCAGCCCGAGGGTCTCCAGCTCCACTGATCCCCGGCGTCTTCTCGACGCCGTCGCGGGGCTGCTCCAACGCCTCCTCGATCCGCACCTGGTCGGGAGCCCGGTCGAACCACACCGTCGTCGATCGTCGAATCCCGTCGAGCCCTCCATACCCGAGGACGATGCTGTCGCCATCCTGACATGGGGCCTCGATTGCGCCGTGCCCAGTCCGTCGAGCGTAACCGCGGATGTCGAACATGTCCCGAAAATCCGACCCGAAAGCCAGGACGAGCCGAAGGCGGACCGAGAAGCGATTGTAGTTGAAGAGCCCGATCCGCTCGTGCAGCCCGCCGTGAACGAACCGATTGCGGCGGATGCTGATCGTCCGCGCCGGCACCACACGCCCCTCGGCCGTGACAAAGCCGGCGTTGGCGAATTGCAGATTGGTCATGAAGTTGTGCTCGCCGGCCGCCGAGAGCAGTTGTGGGCGGCCGCCATCGACGGTCAGCTCGTACAGGCTGAGAAACCGGGTGTCGCGCCAGTACAGCCCCTGCCCGTCGACATTGTGCGCGGCGATGTCGCCGCACTCGTCGCTGACCAGAAAGATCTCGTTTTCCTTGAGAACCGTTCGCTCAAGCATCGCTCGCCCTCACGGCAGCGCTCCGGTGAAGAGCGTCTTCTCGCGCTCCTGCCCGACGCCGATCAGCCCGGCCGGCACTCCGAGCGCCTCCTCCAGAAGTCGCACGTAGTCCCGCGCTGCTCCGGGTAAGTCGTTCCAGTCGTGGGCATCGCCCGTCGGGCTAAACCACCCGGGCAGGGCTTCGTAGACCGGTTGGGCTCGTGCCAGCTCGTCGGCGTCGCTGGGGAAATAGTCGATCCGACGCCCATCCAGCTCATAGGCGAGACAGACCTTCAGCTCGTCGAACTGGTCCAGGATGTCCAGCCGCGTGATCGCCAGGGCGTGAAAGCCGTTGACGAGGACCGAATGGCGTGCCGCGACCGCGTCGAACCAACCGCAGCGGCGCGACCGCCCGGTCGTCGTGCCATATTCCTGTCCACGGTCGCGGATTCGCTGCCCGATCTCGTCGTCGAGCTCCGTCGGCATCGGTCCTGCCCCGACTCGCGACGTGTACGCCTTGAACACGCCGAGAGCCGTCGTCAGGTGACGCGGACCGATGCCGGCCCCGTTCAGGAGCCCCCCGACCGTACACGACGACGTGGTGACGTACGGATAGGTCCCGTGGTCCAGATCGAGCAGCGTCCCGTGCGCCCCTTCCAGCAGGATGGTCCTCCCATCGCGCAGAGCCCGCTCGAGCAGTGGCCCCGACTCGGCGATGTGCGGCAAGAGTCGCTCCGCCAGCCGCAGGTACTCGTCCGCGATCTCGTTCGCGTCGACCGTTGGGGCGTCGTAGACCCGCTCCAGCAGGACGTTCTTGCGCTCGACGGCCTCGGCGACCTTGCGGCGAAATCGCCCTGGGTCGCGGAGGTCGCCTGCCATCAGCCCCGAGCGACCAACCTTGTCGAGATAGGCAGGTCCGATCCCCCGCTTGGTCGTCCCGATCGCTCCCTCACCCCGCCACGCCTCGTCGGCGCGGTCGAGCGTCAGGTGATACGGCATGACCAGGTGGGTTCGAGCGCTGATCGTGAGCTTGTCGGTGCTGACCCCGCGCTCGTGCAGGGCGTCCATCTCCCGCAAGAGCACTTCCGGATTCAGGGCCACACCCGGCCCAATCACGCAGTCGCAGTCGGCGTTGAAGACACCCGCCGGCACGAGGTGCAGCGCGAACTTCCCGCGGGCGTTGACGACGGTGTGGCCGGCGTTGTCGCCGCCCTGCGCTCGCACGACGACGTGGGCCCGCCCGGCCAGGAGATCGATGATCTTGCCCTTGCCCTCGTCTCCCCACTGGCCCCCGACCACCGCGATCACCGGCATGGCGACTCCTCTCGGCCGTGAGACCGCGCTTGGCGAACAGCCAGAGTCCGGAGAATGTCAGCCTCTCGGCGAGGATCGCGGGAAGCAGCCACCCGTCGACTCAGCGCTCGACGGGCAGCCGTTGTAACGGAGAGCCCCGCTCGCGGTAGTTGCGGCGGTAGTAGTCGAGGTACTCGCCGGACTTGAGCTTTCGCCACCACCATTCATTCTCGACGTACCAATCGACCGTGGCCGCCAGCGCGGACTCGAATGTGTGCTCGGGCGCCCACCCGAGCGCGCGCAGCTTGCCGCAATCGAGATTGTAGCGCCGATCATGTCCAGGCCGGTCCGGTACGAGCTGGATCAGGCTGTGGGGCTTTCCGAGCCGATCCAGGATCACTCGGGCCAGCACCAGCGTGTCGATCTGATTGCCCCCACCGACGTTGTAGATCTCGCCATCTTGCCCGTCTCGAAGCACGGCGTCGATGCCGGAGCAGTGGTCGGTCACGTAGATGTAGTCGCGCAGCGCTCCACCGTCACCGTAGACTGGCAGCGGCTGATCATCGAGGGCGTTGGTCACGAAGACGGGCACCACCTTCTCGGGGTACTGAAAGGGTCCAATGGTATTCGAGCCTCGGGTGATCAGGACCGGCAGCCCGTAGGTTGCGCGGTAGGCCCCGATCATCAAGTCTCCACCCGCCTTGCTCGCCGAATACGGGCTCCGTGGCGCCAGGGGGTCAGTCTCGACGGACGCGCCGGTCGCGACGTGGCCGTAGACCTCGTCCGTGCTGACCTGCAGAAATCGCCCGATCCGGTGGCGCCGCGCCGCTTCGAGCAAAACCCAGGTCCCGCGCACGTCAGTATCGATGAACGCTCCGGCGTCCATGATCGAGCGGTCGACGTGGGTCTCCGCGGCGAAGTTGACGACGGCGTCAGTCGCGGCCACCAGTGGATCCACAACCGCCGGGTCGGCGACGTCGCCCCGGATAAACTCGAGGCGTGGGTCGGCCGCGATGTCGCGGAGGTTGTCCAGGTTGCCCGCGTATGTCAGCTTGTCCAGGACCGTCACTCGAAGGTCGGCGTGCCGGCCAAGCGCCCAGCGGACGAAGTTGCTCCCGATGAAGCCAGCCCCCCCAGTGACGAGAAGCTTCATCGACCGGCGAGTGCCGGGGCCTTGTTGACCCCGTGCGCCCGCACAAAGTCGATCACCTGGTAATACACGTCGATCGACTCGCCGGCATCGCCCCAGAATCCGCTAATGACGTCGAACTCCATCGCCCCCCGATCGATGTAGGCGTTGTTGACGTCGGTGATCTCGAGTTCACCGCGGGCCGATGGCTGGAGACTGCGGACGATGTCGAAGACTCCCGCGTCGTACATGTAAACCCCGATGACCGCGTACGGTGACGGCGGGGCGGATGGCTTTTCGCGGATGAACCGGATCCGGCCGTTGTCCATGATTGGGACACCCAGATGAGTCAGATGGGCCGGGTCATCCATCTCCTTGAGCAGCAGCCGCGCGCCTCGTTCCTGTCGCTCGAAGTTCTCGACATACGGTGCGATCGTCTCTTCCAGGAGGTTGTCGCCCAGCATGACCGCGAAGCGGTCGCCGTCCACGAAGTTTTCGGCCAGGCGGAGCGCCTCCGCGATTCCGCCGGGACGCTCCTGATAGCTGTAGCTCAACTGCTTGAGTCCGAACTCCCCGCCATCACCGAGCAGGCGCAGAAATTCGCCGGCGTGGTTGCCGCCAGTGACGACCATGATCTCCTGAATGCCCGCCAGGACGAGCGTCTCGATCGGGTAGTAGATCATCGGCTTGTCATAGACCGGCAGTAGATGCTTGTTGGTGATCCGTGTCATCGGGTGCAGTCGCGTTCCGCTGCCCCCCGCCAGAATGACACCTTTCATCGCCGCTCCCCTCCCGAGTCCGCTGCCTCAGCGGCCACCTTCGTGGTAGTCGTAGGCCCGGCGTTCGGGCTTCACGTTGTTGAGCACGGTGCCAAGCAATCGCGCGCCCACCCGATCGAGCTGCTCCTTGGCCTGGCGAGCGAGGTCACGCCGCGTCCGCCCGGCGTCCACCACGAGCAGCACCCCGTCGACCCTCGTCGCCAGCACAGCCGCGTCCGAGACGACCCCGACCGGGGGCGAGTCGAACAGGACCATATCGGCCTGATCGGCGAGCCGGGCGATGATCCTGACCATCCGCTCGGAAGCCAGCAGCTCAGAGGGATTGGGCGGGAGTGGGCCGCTGGCCAGGACCCACAGATGTGGGATCATCGTCGCCTGGAGGGGCGCCTCTGCGTTCTCGTCCAGGACCATCGTCGTCATGCCTGGACTCTCGCGAAGCTCGAACAGCGCGTGGAGCCTCGGCCGCCGCAGGTCGCAGTCCACCACGATGACCCGCCGCCCGCTCTCGGTGAACATGATCGCGAGATTCGCCAGGATCGTGGTCTTGCCCTCGTTGGCATCTGGGCTCGTCACCAGCAGCGTCCGAATGTCGCGGTCCAGGCTCGAAAATTGGATGTTGGTGCGGAGCGTTCGATACGCTTCAGCCGCCTGCGAGCGCGGCGACGAAGCGGCCACCAGACCATTCCCCGGAGCACTCTCCGTAAGAGATCCATTCCCAACCCTCGGGGTCCGCCTCATCCGCTCCGCTCCTCGCCCGCCCGAGCCTTTGTCGGGGTGTTGCCCGAGCTCAACTCCGCGGTCAGCAACGGCGTGCCGGCCGGAATGCGCCCCAGCGTCGTCAAGCCCAGTGAACGCTCGACGTCGGCCGCCGTCTTGAGGGTGTCGTCGAGGTAGTCGATACCAAAGGCCAGGACCCCGCCAGCGAGGAGTCCAAGCAAGGCCGCGGCGACGACGATCGCGCGGGTCTGCGGCCAGACCAGCCGAGCCGAGCTTGGACGATCGAGCAATGAGACGATGGCACGATCCTGCGACGGAATTCCCTGGTTGCGCGCGGCATGCTGCTCCTCGAACACCGAGGCAATCGCAAACACGATCGACTCGGCCCGCTCCGCGTTCACGTCATCGGCCTCGATCAAGATCTGACCGCTTTGCGCCACCGGCTCAGCTCGCAGCTTTCCCAGGATCGCCTCCGCGCCCAGGTCGAGCCGCAATCGCGAGTCCACTTCGCGGGCCACGTCCGTTGTTCGCACTCGCTGCGCAAGCTGCGGGAGCAATCGCTCGAGCGCGAGCTGCTGCCCGTTGTCGAAGCGGGCGCTCACTTCCAGGCGCGCCACCGAACGGTAAACCGGTGCCTGAAACCTGGCATACACAAACGCGCTGATCGCCGCGCTGGCGGCAACGAGGACGATCACCCACCACCGACGGCGCAGGATTCCCAGCGACTCTCGCAGCTCCAGGACGCACCTCGCCGGTCACGACACCGCGCGGATTATGCGAGGGTGGCGCCTGGCCTGTCAAGCGTCGAGGCCCAGATCTGTTCCGTTTCGATCACCGGCCCGCGAGAGTCGTCCGTCCCGTGAACGACCCACGGTAGCGCGGCGAGACGGTCTCTCGTCACTGCTGCTCGAACGCGAAGCGCATGTCAGTATCCGGCAGGGCCGACGCACGGTTCAGGCCATTGGCAGAGTTGTTGTTGTATTGGAGGTAAAACGGGCTGCCCCCAGCTTGGGCCGCCAGGTCCGACGGTATGCCCTGGCCGGTGATGATTGATTTGAACCAGTCGCCAAGGAGAATTGGCTGGGTACAACCGCAGCTCGCATCGAAGTGCAGGATCACCCGCTGAAAGCGCTGGTACATGAAGCCGCCATTGCGCGGGTCAACCGTCGGTCGGCTGGTCACTGAGCCCGCCAGCTCGAGGTTGATCAGCGGCAGCAAGGCAACGTTGGGGCTGCCACTCGGGAAAGCCGTGCTCAAGTCGACCTGATTGCCGAACGTGCTGTAAAAGGCGACCGCCGCGCCGTTGAACGTGTCGGGGGCATGCGTCTGGACGAACTGGACGATCTGAGTGTCATAGTTCGGCGATCCGACCCGCGGCGCCTCGCGGACCAGCGACTCGTCGAAGCTTGGGAAGGTCGACGTGTTGATCTGGGTGTACGGCATCAAGCCGGGGTCGAGCAGGTTCATCAGGCGCGGCCCCTCCGGCCCAAGCTGCATGATCTGGCGCTGAAAGAACTGCGTCGTGAAGCCCATGAAGCGGAACGTCCGCGAGGCCGGATAGCCGAAGTTTTTCACTCCGCCCCGAAGCTGGAAGTAGCGCCAGAAGTCGTCGTTGTCGATGCGGAAGCCGCTCTGTTGGAAGAAGCGATCGTCGCGCCGCGCCCGATCGCCTGGGGGAGTCGGGGTCGGACCGACTGTCGCCGGTGGGCTGGTCGGCGTCGCGGTTGGCGTTGGAGTCGGCTGAGCCAGCGTCACCCGCGCGCCCCGAACGTCGCGGTCGCCCCCGCGGTGGTCCGTCCAGACTACCAGGTCGCCGTGAACGTCTGGCCCGTCCTGATCGCCGCTGTCGCCGGTGATCCTGAACTCGACGTTCCGGGCCAGGTCGTAGCCGTAGATGTCACGGTCGCCGTCGCGGGAATCCCACCAGACAACCAGATTTTGGGCTATCCGCGGGCCCCCACGGCGACCGTCGAGAGTCGTCGCGAGCCCATCGCTCAGCGTGTTCGTCGAGCGGTCATAGACGTAGATGTTGGCGTTCTCTGGATCCTCGCGCGAGCCGCCGGAGCGGAACGCGATGCGGCTGCCCGACACCGCCGGCTCGAACCCGGTGACCCCCTCGATCTTCTGGAGCCGCTCGCTCTTGAGGTCCCGGAAGCGGATGCTCGTGTCGCGACTGTCCTCGAACGCGACCAGGTCGCCATCGATCGCCGGCCGCGTCTGGTCGCCCGAGTCGTCGGCGACCTTGAACGTCTCGCGCTCGTTCAGATCGTACCCGAACAGGTTGATCGAGCCGCTGCTGCCCTCCTGCCAGACCACCCGTCGACCTGAGATCGCGGGAAAGTCTTGATCGCCGGTCCGCTCGACACGTCGCTCGATCTCACGATCGTCCAGGTCGTAGACGACGATATCCAGGCCTCGACTGTCGGTCGGTTCTGCCCAGACTGCCCGCTCCCCGGAGACGGCCGGATGCCGGGCCTCTCGCGTCTCGGAGAGTCGGCGCTCCTCTTTGGCCTCGGCGCTCCAGCTCCGCACGTCGAGCGGCGAACCGCCCGAGTCCCGACGACGATCGTCCTCAAAAACGACCCACTTCCCGTTGACCCGCGGCGGGCCTTGGTTCCCACGCTCATCGCTCACCGTGAGCTTCTCGACCGACGGCTGCTGCGCGCTCACGCGCGGTGGTTCGTTCCCGAGGCCAGCCACACCCAGCGCAAGCGCGGCGATCAAGGCGCCGTTGAACCCGGCGGCACGCGTAGCGTCCAGACCCATCGTCGTTCCCCCATCCAGATTCCGTAAGCCCGCCGCTATTGGAAACGACAGGCCGCACCCCGGGTCGCAAGTTCGCTCCCGCGGGCTCGCCGGCCCGAGCACCGACGTCATCGCGACAGCCTTGTGATGCGCCACCGCCTGGTCGTGACGCCCACGTAGCGGCCCGCCCCTCACAATCAAACCATCCCAGAACGAAGTGGAGGTCAGTGGGTGCAAACCACCACGGTGCTGGTCGTCGAAGACAGCGAAGTGCTCCGACGAGTGATGACCCTGGTACTCCAGGGTCGCGGCTACAGGGTCTTCGGAACCGGATTTGGGCGCGACGCCGTCGAGCTGGCGCGGCGGCACCGGCCGGACGCCGTCACCCTGGAGCTGGCCCTCGGTGACACTGATGGGCGGGATGTCCTCCGGCGCCTCAAGCAGGATCCGATCACCGAACGCATTCCGATCATCGTCCTGTCGGCGTTCGCGGACGCGCTCAATCCCGCCGAGCGCTGGTACGCCGCGGATGTGCTAGCAAAGCCGTTCGACGTGGACGAGCTGTTGCGAAGATTGCGCCGCGTGCTCACCCCAGCGAGATTGGACCCGTCGGAGGAGCATGATTGGCGACCGCGAGCCGCTTCGTAGCGGGCTGCCGCGTGAGCGTGTCTGCCGCGACAGGGCGTGGGGGCGTCTTGATTCGCGGTCTGGCGTTATCATTGGCAGGTGCTCAATGGTCTGCGAAGGCGGGAGGGGTAGTCGCATATGGCGTGTCGGGCTGACCCCGCCGCGTGAAAGGCAGTAGCCCGCGTGGCGTGAGCGAGCTAGGTCCCACGCTCAGGTGGGGTGTTGGTATCGGGCTGCTCGTGGCGGCCTTCGACACGCTGGCCTTCGTCGTTTCTCGTGGGTTCACGCCTGACAGCGATGCGGCCGCGTACATCGCCCTGGCCGACCAGTTCGCTAACGTGGTCCTGTTCTCACTGGTCGGCTTGCGCGTTGGCCGCCAGACCCGTGTCGTCCGGGCCGCGGCGGAAGCAGGAGTCCTAGCTGGCATCGTCGCCGGCCTGGTCGCCCTGGGCATCGGCGTCCTCATGCCGTCGGCGGAGCAGCCGATGAACACACCCCGCGACGTCATCGCGACCCTCGCGCTGAATATCGCCATGGGCGGAGTGTTGGCGCTACTCAACGGCTGGATCGCAACCCGGGAGCGGCGTGCCTCGCCGCGCGCCTGAAGGTCAGACTGAGCCCTAGCCTGGCTACCAGACGCGGGCCAGCAAGCGCGGTCCCAGGACGATCAGCCCGACGATCACCGCCACGATCGCCGCGATCAAGACCCCACCAGCCGCCACATCCTTGGCGACTTTGGCGAGGGCGTGATACTCCGGACTCGCCAGGTCGACCGCCGCCTCGAGCGCGGTGTTGAACGCCTCGCACACCAGCACGAGCCCGATCGTCACGGTGAGCAGCCCCGTCTCAACCGCGGTCGCCCCGAGCACGGCGGCGAGCACGACCACGAGCACGGCGGCTAGGGTATGGATCACGAAGTTAGGCTGGGTCAGCAAGAGATGGCGTAGGCCCCGGCCGGCGAACCGAAAGCTGACCAGGGATCGGCGGAGCGGACGCATCGGGCGTAGCCTAGCGACTGAGCCCGACGGTTGCCAGGGCTGCCTCCTCGCGCGCCCGCATCTCGCGGCGCTCGTCCGCCTGTTCGTGATCATGACCGAGCACGTGGAGGAGTCCGTGTGCGATCAGATACGCCAGCTCCCGCTCTGGCGAATGCCCGTATTCGGCGGCCTGGGCGACGGCACGCGGATACGAGACGACGATGTCGCCCAGCTCCCGCGGCTCACCAGCCGGCAGCGGAAATTCCTGCTCCATCGTCGGCTCGACGAGCGAAAACGAGAGCACGTCGGTAGGACGGTCGATCTGACGGTGCTCCTTGTTGAGGCGACGGATCTCAGCATCGTCGCAGATATGGACCGAGAGGCGCGCCGGGTCGGTCCAGCCCTCCCCACGCAGGACCGCCTGACACAGCAGTCGCAAACGCGGCCGATCGACCCGTGCCCCCACAGCACGGCGGACTCGGACGCGCAGGTCGACCAGCGGCGCCCGACCGTCCCGCGCCAACGCCTCAGCGTGCGACATCCCCCGCGGCGGCGGGCGCCTCGACCTTCGGGATCACCACGAGCGCATCCTTCGCACGCTCGGGGTACTCGATCCGCGGATGGTACATCCCGACCAGAATTGCTCGGAACGCGTCCTTGATCCGCTGGACGTCGCGCAGGGTCAGGTCGCAGTCATCAAGCTGGCCCTCCGCCACGCGCTGCATCACCAGACGGTCGACCAGCGCCCCGATCGCCTCGCCCGAATGGTCCTTGCTCGCCCGTGCCGCCGCCTCGACCGAGTCGGCGAGCATCAGAATTGCTCCCTCCTTGCTCTGGGGGCGGGGCCCGGGATAAGTGAACTGGCTGACGTCCGGGTCCGGGAGGGTTCCAGTGGCAGCGGCGTCCTGGGCCACCTGATAAAAGAAGCTGACCAGTCGGGTGCCATGATGCTGTGGGATCAGCTCGCTCACGCGCGCCGGCACGCCATACTGCGCGCACAGCTCGACCCCATCGTGCACGTGGGCGCGAATCAGGTCGGCGCTGACATCAGGCGCAAGCGTCTCGTGGACGTTTTCGCCGCCGGCTTGATTCTCCACAAAGAAATACGGTCGGCGGAGCTTACCAACGTCGTGGTAGTAGGCGCCGACCCGAACCAGCAACGGGTCGGCGCCTACCTCCTCCGCGGCGCGCTCGCCCAGGTTGCCGACCATGATGCTGTGGTGATAGGTGCCCGGCGCCTCCATCAGCAGCCGGCGAAGGAGGGGCTGGGTCGGGTTGGCTAGCTCGAGGAGCTGCATCGTCGTAGTGATCCCGAAGATCCGCCCGAGGAAGCTGACCGTGCCGACCGCGAGGGTAGCCGACAAAAAGCCGTTCGCCACGCAGGCCACGACGATAAACGGCAGGACTTGCCAGTCCTCACTGCGCTGGGCCAACTGAAAGGCGAGGACCACCAGGCCCTGGGCCACCGACACGAGCACGCCGCTTACGAAGTACGCCTGGAGCCGCTCTCGTCGCCACTGGGCCACCGACGCGACCACACCCGTGACCAGCCCGATCGCGGCGACTTCGAGCGAACCGCCGGCGATGAACGCCACGAGCACGGCGAGCGCCGCCGTCATCACCAGCGCCAACCGACCGTCGAGTAGCGTGGTGACCACCATGGCGACGGCCGGCAGCGGGAACATGTACACCCAGAGCGGGCGCGAGGGGACGATCAGGATCTTCGCCGCGAGGATCGTTACGACGACGAGGAGTCCGAGCAGCGCCAGAGCACGCTCCCGTCCGACGAGGCTCGGTTGGAACGCCGCGACGTAAGCGCTGATAAGCCCGATGCAGATCACCGCCAGCAGGCCCGCCGCGGCAACCTGGCGCCAATCGATGCTAGGGTTCCGGAGTCCGAGCAGCTCCAGCTTTTCGATGTCCTCGGGCGTGACGACCTGGCCCTCGCGCAGGACCGTCTCCATCCGCTCAACCGTAGCCTGAATCGGCGCCACTGCCTCCGCGGCCTCTCGGCGCAAGCGGGTCGTCGCCTCGGCGTTGGGCGTCAGGTTACCCACGATGAAGCGACTTGCCAGGGCCACCGCCAGCGACCGCTCGGTTTCGGTAAGCTGATCGCTCGCCCGCACCGGCAGCGCCCGCAACAGCTCCGAGACACGCGATTCCGGAAGTCGGTCCTTCAGCGCGTCCCAGAGGAGCCGCTGGCTCTCGCTCGAAACCATGTACCAGCGCGCGTCGTCGAGCGACGCCAGCCAACTGGCGGTCGTGTCGTCGAGCAAGGGTTCTCCGACACCGGCCAGTCGGGACTCCCGCTGGTCTGGCGTCAGTCCCGGTGCATTTCGGGCGGCAGAGATCCCCTGCAACAGGCTGTTGAGACCGGCCCGCTGGCGCTGCACCAGGCCAAGATCGATCTCGACCACTTCCTGGACGGCGGCGATCGCCCGATCTCGCTCCGCTCTCGTCCTGACTTGGCTGGTGTAGGTCAGTTTGCGCGGCGCGCGCACGTTGTTCTGACTGACTTCACCGGGCAGCACTTCGTTCGGGCGGGGGAGCAGGTTGACGGTCAGCAAACCCGAGGTGATGACCGCGACAATCGACGCGAAGCAAACAGCCCGCACCGCCTGGTGCCCGGAGATGCGGGGTGCATAAGCGCGACCAGTTCTCGCTCTAGGCATCGGGAGCCTTCTCCCTTGGCCGCACGGCGGCGACGATCCGACGTTCGGACGCCGGTCCGGTACCCATCGACGTTATAGCACGACGCCCGAACTCGTTGATGCCGCTATCATAACGACCCATGAGCTCGCTCGACTGGACCTGGCTGAGCCCGACCGAGTGGCTTGCCGACGCGAGGGAGCCGACTGACCATCCCGGCTACGTCGTGCTGGCCGCGCTTCTTGCACTGGTCCTGGTCGCGGCGATCTATATCCGCATCGACCCCGAGCGGGTCGCCGGACCGCGGCGGGTCGCACAGCGGCTGGCCCAACGCTGGGCGACCTGGGCAGTCTGGCTGTGCCTCGTCGGCCTGGCCATCCTACTCTTCCGCTGGCAGCCGGTGCCGGTGCTTTCCAAGCCGATCTGGGGGTTGGCCTGGTGGCTGTCGCTGCTGGCGACGGGTGGGTATCTGGTCTTCTTCTATCGTCGCCGCTATCCAGCCCAGCGCGCCGCGTACGAGGAGAGCGAGCGCATCCGCCGTTATCTGCCGCGACCGACGGGCGCGGCCTCCGGCCGACGCAAGTCGCGGCGCCGGCGATGACGAGCGTGCCGCCCGCCGAAAATGATCCAGTCACCGCCGACGGTCGTAAACACGATCGGGGCGAGTTGGCGAGCCCTCCCGCCGAACGTAGCGATGAGGAGCTCATGGCGTTGCTCCAGGAACGGGACCTCGGAGCGTTCGAAACGCTCTACGATCGGCATCACCGCATCGCCCTGGCGCTCGCCTACAGGGTGGTGGGTGACTTCGAGGCCGCCGAAGACATCGTGCAGGAAACGTTCCTGGCGGCCTGGCGCCAGTCGGAGACATATCACCACGCCCGCGGGCGTGTCCGCTCCTGGCTGCTGAGTATCGCTCGCCACCGAGCGATCGATCGGCTCCGGCGGACCCGCCCGCCGGGGCAGCTAGCCGAGCTCGACACCTCCGTCGTCGATCCCCGAGCAACGGATGTGCTCGATGCCGCCGAAGAGAGCGCCCGCCGCGACCGGATCGTGCAAGCGCTGACGGCGCTCTCCGACGAGCAAAGGCAAACCGTCGAGCTAGCCTACTACGGCGGCCTGACCCATAAGGAGATCTCCGAGCGCACCAGCCTGCCGCTTGGGACGGTCAAGGGTCGGATGCGTTTGGCGATGGAGAAGCTGCGCCTGGCGCTGGCCGACCTGGGGCCGGACGAAGGTGGGCCGGCGTGAACGACGGGCTTCGAAAGACCGTTGAGCCGCACGGCGAGGAGCTCGAGGAGCTGGCCGCCGGGTACGCGCTCGAGGCGCTCGACGCGGATGACGCGGCGCGCTTTCAAGCCCATCTCGATGGCTGCGACCGTTGCCGAGACCTGGTCGCCGAGTTCAGGGCCCTTGCCGCGGTCCTTCCAGAGGCGCTGAGGCCGGTTGCGCCCTCGCCGACACTCCGAGACCGGCTCCTCGCGGAGGCCCTCCGCGCCCCCGACGAAGCCGCCATGCCCGCGCGTGTCGCGCCTGCTCCGCTCGACGAGCGCAGGGCCACCGGCCCGGGGACGCGAGTGGGGCTCTGGGCGCTTTCACTCGCCGCCCTCTTCGCCGTCACGCTCGGTTTCGGATACTGGAACTTCCGCCTCCAGCAGCAGGTCACTCGGCAGGCAGTCGCGCTCGATTCGCAAGCGCTGGTCCTCCAGGCCGTGGCTGCCGGCGGACGCCAGTGGACTCTGAACGGGACCACCGATGCGCCGGGCGCCGCGGGCGTGCTCGTCCAGGATCCGGCTGACCCGCGGCCACTGCTGATGGTCCGCGATCTGCCCCCACTGGGCCAGCAGCAGGCCTACCAGGCCTGGGTTATCGCCGGCAGCGCGCCCCTGGAAGCCGGCCTGCTCGAGCGAGTCACCGGCGCCGCCTATATCGCACGGCTCGAGCGACCACTGGACTCGGCCGACACCGTCGCGGTCACAGTCGAGCCGGCCGGCGGAAGCCGCGCCCCGACCGGCCCCATCGTCGTCGCCGGTCGCCTCTAGTCC
>JACCZL010000450.1 GCA_013695975.1 Chloroflexota bacterium | reverse complement strand
ACACTGATCATCGCGACGCACCTGCTGGCGGACCTGGCCCAGATGTGCGACTCCGTCGCCGTGCTCCGGGCCGGGCGGCTGGCAAGCGTGATGCCGTTGGGCATGGCGTTGGGCCGCGAGGGGCGTGGGCGACAGCGGCTGCGGCTGGAGCTGGTAGCGGATCCTGCCGACGGGCGGGACCGGGCGGTCCAGACGCTGCAGGGGCAGCCGGGCGTGCTCGACGTCGAGGAGGCCGACGGCGGGCTCTCGTTCGTGTATGAGGGCGACCGGGCCGGCCTGGCGAGCGTGCTGGGGGGACTGGTCGACGCCGGGGCGCGGGTCACCCAGTTCGGGCGCGGCGCCGAGCACCTCGACGAGATCTCGGCCTCGCTAGAAGATGAGGGCCTCGAGCCGGACGCGAGCAGGCGCTCGGCATGATGTGGGGCGCGGTACTGGCCAAGGAGCTCGCGTCGCGGCTGCAAGGGCGGCTGACCTACGTGATCCTGACGCTGATGGTGATCGTCTTCACCGGCCTGGTGCTCGGCAGCTTCTGGCTGGTGATCACGAGCGTCACGACGAACCTGCCGGTGATCGGCTCGAGCGTAGCCTCGAGCACGGCGGTGTCGCTGCCGGGGCTGGCCGGCAGCTACCGCGGCGTCTTCCTGTTCTTCGCTATGGCGCTCTGCCTGATGGCGGCACTATCGGTCGTGGCGCCGGCCGTCGCCAGCACGGCGATGAGCGGCGAGCGCGAGGAGGGGACCTTCGACCTGCTGATCGCGACCGGGATGCGGCCGCGCTCGATCGTCTTCGGCAAGCTGGTGGCGGCGGTCGGCTTCGTCCTGCTGCTGGCGTTGACGGCGGTCCCGGGTTTCGCGATGGCCTGGATGTTCGGCGGCGTGCCGATCGTCGACGTGATCCTGACCATCCTGATGTTGGTCGCCGCGCTCTGGCTGTTCTCCGCGATCGGCCTGTTCTGCTCGGCGATCGGCCGGAGCTCGGCCGTGGCGGCGCTGTACGCCTACGGGCTGGTGTTCCTGCTCGGCACCGGGTCGCTGGCGGCGTACCTGATCGGTGCGTCGCTCCAGATGGAAGCGGCCGTACGTCCGCTGCTGGCGCTCAACCCTTTCATCAGCCTCTTTTCGGTCCCGGATCAGATCAGCGGGCAGGTAGCCCAGCTCCTGCCATTCCCGTACCGCCCGTTGCTCGACAGCGTCGGGCCCCAGGAAATGTTTGGCCTGGGCGCCCTGCGCTATCCACGCTGGGCGTTGACGTTGGTCCTTTACAGCCTGTTGACGGTGCTGTTGGTGGGCCTGAGCAGCGTGGCGATCGACCCGTGTCATCCCTGGAAGGAGCGTCGCTGGGTGCGCACGCTCCTCGATCCGGGATCCGATTGAGTACGCGGCAGGCGGTGGATCCTAGCGCCTGCCCAACCGGAGTATCCGCATGACCAACCGCGTGGCGCTGAACCGCTCCGACCAGGCCGAGCTGTGGGAGCGCCTGTCTACGATGGGCCGCGTGCTCAAGCTCCAGCAGATCGTGACCTGGACGATCCGACTGCTGCTGGTCGGCCTGGCGATCGACTGCCTCTGGCTGTCCGGCTCGCGCTTCCTGCCGTACGTCGTCCCGATCGCGCTGTTGCCGGCGATCCCGCTGGGGCTGGCCGCGCTCGGGGCGCTGGTGCTGACGTTCTGGCGTCCGTCGATGGCGTACCTGGCCCGCCAGGCCGACCGCCAGCTCGGCCTCAAGGAGCGCCTGACCACGGCGGTCGAGATCCAGACGAAGGGCGAGGGCCCGTATTTGGCCGACCTTCAGCTCCGCGACGCGGTGGACCAGTTCCGGCGGATCGAGCCGCTCGAGGCGTTCCCGATCCGGATTCGGTTCCGCGAGGCGAACGCGACGCTGGCCCTGGCGCTGGCGGCGGTGCTGCTGGTTGCCTGGCCAAACCCGATGCAGCAGAAAGTACGCCAACGCGAGCAGGTCCAGCAGACGATTCGGCAGGAGGCGGAACGGCTGAACAAGCAGGCCGAGGAGATCGCCGCGCTGAACGCGGACAGCCCGAGTGAGGATCTCCAGCAGATCGAGCAGGCGCTCCGCGACGGCGCCAAGGCACTCGAGCAGCGCGGCACCAACGAGGAGGCGCTGGCGGCGCTGGCGGCGCTGGAACAGCGGCTCCAGGCGCTCCAGGGGCAGAACGGGGCCGACCTGGAGGAGGCCCTCTCGGCGCTGGCGGGCTCGCTGGCCCAGGACCCGAGCACGCGGCAAGCCGGCACGAGCCTGGCGAAGGGCGATTACAAGCAGGCGGCCGAGGAGCTGCGCAGGATCTCGGAGAACCTCGAGAAGCTCTCGCCCCAGGAGCAGGCGCGCCTGGCGCGCTCGATGCGCCAGGCCGGCCAGCGCGCGTCGCGGTCCAACCCGAGCATGGGCCAGAGCATGAACCAGGCGGCCAATGCGCTGGAGCAGGGGGCTCAGGGC
>JACCZL010000432.1 GCA_013695975.1 Chloroflexota bacterium | reverse complement strand
CGCGCCGCGGCGCCCTCAGCGCCTAACTGGGCCGCCTCCTCCTGGACCGACTCGTAGCGCCGCCGCCCCTCGGTCAGTCGGGCCGTCATGCCGATCATCGCCGCCGCCAGGGCCGCGCCGACCGCGGCCAGGGCACCCCCTCCGGGCGTGGGCGCGGCCGAGGCCGCCTGATCGAGGAACCCCTCGAGCGTCAGCTCAGCCAGCCCCATGGCGGGGATCAGCCGCTTGCGCCGGCCGGGCGCTCGACCTCGGGCTCCCGATCCTGACCAACCAGGCGGTTCCACAGCTCGTAGTCGAGATCACGCTTGGCCACGTAGCGGTTGCCACGACCGGCTTCCTGACCGCCGATCGCCTTGAACGGCCCGCGCTCCAAGTCACCCAGGTCGAGGTAGGTTCCGCCCTGCTCGAGGCGGGCGCCGGATTGGAGTACGGGGATCCGCGCTAGCTCGTCGTTGTCCAGCATCCGGAGTCGCTGGTGGAGCGCCTTGTCGCCCGCGGCCGAGCTGCTCTCTTCGACGTGGCCTCCCAGCTCGACGGCCGACGTGTCGGGCGCGATGTCGACCGAGAAGTCCTCGACTTCGGGCTCTGGTCCTTTTGGATTGGTCGCGGCCTCACGACGAACGTCGTGGGTCTGCGCATGCCGAGCCTCCGGCCCACCTTGATCGGCGTATGGTTGCCGCGCATCCCCCGCGCTTCGGTCGCTCGATCTCCGTCTTGCCATGTCCCACTCCAGCGTTCGTCGTTAGCATCCAGTCGGGCCGCAAGATAGGTGCCACGCGAGCAACGACCCCTCACTCCCCACTGGTCTTAGATGTTCATCAGCCGCGCTCGGGCGGCGTCGACGAAGATCTTGGCACGCTGGTGGGAGTCGGCGGCGTTGCCGCGGTCGAGCGCTTCAGCATCCGAGCCGAACTGCTTCAGGGTGTCATCGGTGTCGGCCACCTGCGCCAACAACTCGGCGACGCGCTCGCCACGCGGGACCTCGTCCCAATGGAGTAGCAGCGCCTTCAGAGCCTCAACAGCGGCGGGTTGGGCAGCCGTCGAGTCCCGCTCGGCCCGCTCCAGCAAGCGCTCGGCCGCCTCCAGCGCGTGGGCGCCCTCGTGCGCCGTGTCGTCGGTGTGGTCGGTCATTGTTGATCCTCGTTCTCCCCGCTGCCGGCCGCCCGTCATGCCCAAGAACGCCGGCGGGGTCCCAACCGGATTGTAGTCGCTCGGGAGCGGTCGCTCCAGGCACGCGGGTGACGTCCCTTTCACCCCGCGAGCGCCGTTGTCCGGGGTAGAGCATGGCAGGACCGAACGCGGGAGGAGCGTACCTCTGGTACCTTCCCGCGTGCGCACGGAGGGGTGCGAGATGGCGTGGCCTGGTGGCAAGGCGCGCCCATGGGGGCTGCGCTGCCGCCTGCTCGCGCTGACCCTCGCGCCGGTCGCGGTCGGCGCGGCCCTGCTCACGCTGGCCCTCCAGCTAGCCCCGCCATCCCGGGAGCGCGACATCGTCCTGCTCCTGGGTGCCCTCCTCGTCGTGCCGGCCGCGGCGGTCGTCGGTGGGCGGCTCACTGGTCAGATCCTCGAACCCCTCCAGACCATGGTCGCCGTGATCGGGGAGATGGGCGCCGGCAACTATCGGGAGCGCGTCCCGTCGAGCTCGATCCGCGAGCTCGACGTCCTTGGCGGGGTGGTCAATCACCTGGCGGAGGAGCTCGACGTCCAGGTCACAGGTCTTGCGCGGCAGGCGTTCCATGACCCATTGTCGAACCTGCCGAACCGCGCCCTCTTCATGGAGCGCCTGAAGCATGCTCTCACCCGCGCCGAGAGCCTCGACCGCTCGGTCGCGGTACTCTTCCTCGACCTCGACAACTTCAAGGTCGTCAACGACAGCCTCGGACACCAGAACGGCGACCATCTTCTCATCGCCGTCGCCGAGCGCATCGTGGGCTGCCTACGTAACGAGGACAGTGCGGGACGGCTGAGCGGCGATGAATTCACCGTGTTGATCGAGAACGTCGCCGACGTGGCTGAGGCTGAACGCGTCGCCCAGCGGATCCAGGCAGCGCTCCAGACACCCGTCACGATCGAGGGGCGTGAGGTTTTCACCGGCGCAAGCATCGGGATCGCCGTCAGCACCCCAGGCTACGACGGCCCCGACAGCTTGCTCCGCGACGCTGATCTTGCGATGTATCGTGCCAAGGCCCACGGACGGGGGCGCTACGAGGTCTTCGACCGCGGCCTGAACGCCGTGGCGATGGAGCGCCTCGAGCTGGAGACCGATCTCCGACGCGCCGTCGAGCGTAACGAGTTGCTCGTTTACTACCAACCAATTATGCAGCTCGAGACCGGCAAGATCACCGAGGTCGAGGCGCTGCTGCGCTGGCAACATCCGCGACGGGGCCTCCTTCTGCCCGCCGAGTTTCTCGCGCTCGCCGAACAAACCGGCCTGATCGTCCCGATCGGCCGCTGGGTCCTCCAGGAAGCGTGCTGCACGCTGCGCGGCTGGCAATCCCGGTATCCGACCGACCCGCCCCTGTCGATGAGCATCAACCTCTCGCATCGAGATTTTCAGCAGCCGGACCTGGTCGACGAGATCGCGCGGGTCTTGCAGGAGAACCGACTCGACCCGGATTGCCTCGAACTGGAGATCACCGAGAGCGCAGTGATGGCGGACGCCGACACCACCGTCGCCACGCTGCGCAAGCTCAAAGCCCTGGGCGTCCGCCTGGCCATCGACGACTTCGGCACCGGCAACTCCTCCCTGAGCTGCCTCAAGCGGTTCCCTGTCGACACCCTCAAGGTCGATCGCACCTTCATCGATGGCCTTGGGCACCACACCGAAGCTGGCGCGATCGCCCACACCGTGGTCGCCTTCGCCAAGGCCCTGGGCCTGAGCGTCACCGCCGAGGGGATCGAGACCGTCGAGCAGCTCGCCGAGATCCAGGCGCTGGCCTGTGAGCGCGGGCAGGGTTACTATCTGGCCAGGCCGCTCCCGGCCGATGCCGTGAGCGCTCTCTTTGCCGCATCGGTTGGCTGGCTCGGCAGGAACGGCTGGGACC
>JACCZL010000414.1 GCA_013695975.1 Chloroflexota bacterium | reverse complement strand
GCGCGCGCCTGCGCGCGGCGCTCGCCGCGCCGGGCGTGACCCTGGCGCCCGGAGCCGCCGACCCGCTGACCGCGCGGCTGATCGAGGAGGCCGGCTTCGCCGTCGTCTACGCGACCGGAGCCGGTATCTCGAACGTCCAGCTTGGGATGCCCGATGTCGGACTGGCGACGATGGACGAAGTCCTGCGGGTCGTCCGCGCGATGGCGGCGGTCGTCGCCCTGCCGATCCTGGCCGATGCCGACACCGGCTACGGCAACCCGATCAACGTCATGCGGACGATCCGCGAATTCGAGCGAGCCGGGGTCGCCGGCATCCAGCTCGAAGACCAGATCACGCCCAAGCGCTGCGGCCACTTCGAGGGTAAGGAGGTGATTCCGGCCGAGGAGATGGTCGCCAAGCTCCGCGCCGCTCGCTTCGCCCGCACCGATCCCGAGACGGTGATCGTCGCCCGCACCGACGCCGCGGCCACCCACGGCCTCGACGAGGCCTTCCGCCGCGCCCGTGCCTACGCCGAGGCCGGCGCCGACGCGATCTTCGTCGAGGCCCCTGGCTCGGTCGAGCAGATGGCCCGCATCACCCACGACGTCGCCGGCATCCCCCACCTCGCCAACATGGTCGAGGGCGGCAAGACTCCGATCCTCCCCGCCGCCACGCTCTCCGAGCTCGGCTTCTCCCTCGCCCTCTACGCCAACTTCCCCCTCCGAGCCGCGATGCACGCCGTCCGCCAGGGCCTTGAGCACCTCCACGCCACCGGCAGCTCGCTCGGCTTCGAAGACCGCATCGTCCCCTGGCAAGAACGCCAGGCCGCCGTCGGCCTGCGAGAAGTCGAGCGCCTCGAACACTACTTCTCAGGAGAAACACTGTGAGCACGCCAGAACAGCACTCCGGCACGATCGTCCTCCAGCCCGGCGAGGGCAAGACCGTCTCAGTCCTCGGCGATCAGTACACCTATAAAGCCGTCGGCGAGCAGACCGGCGGCGCCTACGGCCTGGTCGTAACCACCGCCCCGCCCGGCTCGTCTGGACCGCCACCCCACCTCCATCGGACTGAAGACGAGGCGCTCTACGTCCTCGAAGGCGAGCTTACGCTCATGATCGGCGACCGCACCCGGATCGCGCCGGCCGGCTCGTTCGCCTTCATCCCCAGAGGAGCCGTCCACGCCTTCTCAAACCCGGGCTCGGACGTCGCGAAGGCGCTGGTGATCATCTCCCCGGCTGGCTTCGAGCAAGCCTTCCAGGAATTCTCCCAGATCCCCCCTCGAGGCGACGGCTCTCCAGATGTCGAGCGCCTGGTCGCGACCGCCGAGAAGTACCACTGCCAGATCATCGGGCCGCCACCGGACGCCACGGAGGCCGCCCGATAGATCCGTTGGGAGCACACGTACGGTTGACGAGGGCGCGGGAGCAAAGCATACTCGGGGGCAAGGAGATCAGGGCATGATCACGAAGTTCGGCAGCTTGTTCGCGGGGCATGTGGACCTCGAGGATCTGGGATTGGACGCGACGCCGGTCAACGACCGCTGGCTGCCGGATGAGCGCCTGACCGGGGTGTTCGACAAGGCCGAGGCGATCGCCCGGCTGATGGACCGGACCGGCTACGACACCTTCTGGCTGGCGGAGCACCACTTCCAGCGGGAGGGCTACGAGTGCATCCCGAACATCCTGATGCTGAGCCTGCATCTCGCGCATCTGACCAAGCGGATCAAGTTCGGCTGTGGCTTCAACATCGCGCCGATGTGGCACCCGCTGCGGCTGGCCGAGGACTTCGCCACGGCCGACGTGCTGACCGGCGGCCGCGTCGTTTTCGGGGTTGGGCGCGGCTACCACACCCGCGAGGTCGAGGTCTTCGGTGCGCCGATGCTTGACCAGGACGCCAACCGCGAGCTGTTCGAGGAGCAGGTCGAGCTGGTCCTCAAGGCGTTCGACGAGCCCGCGTTCGCTCACCATGGCAAGCACTACACGATCCCGCCAAAGGTCCCCTATCGGGGCTACGAGCTGGAGGAGATCACCCTGGTGCCGCGGCCGCTGCATCGGCCGGTCGAGTGTTGGCAGCCGGTCGTCAGCGCCAGCGAGCGGGGGCTGAACTTCATGGCGCGGCACCGGATGAAGGGGCTCATCGGCGGGGGCGCGGCGGCCGGCGGGGCCAACGAGAAGGTGGTCGCGGCCTGGCGGGATGCCCTGGCCCGCCAGGGGCGCGAGACCGAGCTGGGCGCCGATCTCTGTATCGGCTTCTCGTTCCACATCGCCGACAGCGAGGAGCAGGCCATCCGCGAGGCGACCCCCTTCTTCGAGGAGAATCTCAAGATGTTCGCCCCGCTCGGCTTCGTCCGCGGCCTGACCGACGAGCAGGTCGCCGCCGCCGCCGACCCTGCGCGGGCCCGCCAGGCTGGGCTGCCGACGATCCGCGATGGCGTCAAGGCCGGCGCCTGGCTCTGCGGCCCGCCGGAGCTGATCGTCGAGAAGCTGCTAGCGGTCCAGGAAAAATACCCGGGCCTGGAGCAGATCAACGTCGGCCAGGTCGTCGGCACGCCCCGGCGGGTGATCCTCGAGCAGCTCGAGTGGTTCGCCAAAGCGGTAATGCCAGCCTTCAAGAAGACCGAGGCCCGCGTTCCGGCCGCCGCCGGCTGAGATCGCCACCTCGCCATCGGCACCTCGCCATCGGCACCGCGACCGTGAGGGAGCGGCCCGGTCTTACCCAGCCAGCGTGTATGGTGAGCCCCGGCC
>JACCZL010000407.1 GCA_013695975.1 Chloroflexota bacterium | reverse complement strand
GAGGAGCATACTCCCTCCTGGCTCCTCGATTCTGGCTTCTCGGCTACTCGTTCCAGCCCCGCTGCTTGAGGAGCTTGTGCAGCTCGGCTTTGACATAGTCGAGCTGGCGGGCGACCAGGCGAAGCTGGATTGGGGCGTCTGGCTCCTCGTCGGCCGCCCGGGCGAGGTCGCCGTCCTGGAGGGCGCGGGCCAGCCGGTCGATCTCGTCGGCGAACGCCGAGACCGACTTGATCTTGAAGACCCGGTGACCATCGGCCGTGCGCGGGCCGGCTGGCATCGCCGGGCCGTCGTCGGGGGCGGCGTCGGTCGAGCCGATCCAGAGATCGCGGTCGTCCTCGTCGCCGCCATCGAGCCTGGGGGCCCGCGGGACGCGGACCGGAGCCTCGGCAGTTGGCTTGGCGATCGGGGTGGGCACCTCGTCGCGCTCGCCCAGCTCGATCGCCTCGGCCGGACTGAGGGTTGGGCGGTGTATGGCGGCGCGGCAGGCTCGGCTGAGGGCGGCCGCCGACAGGCCCCGCTCCGCGGCCAGGGTGGCCAGCTCGGTCTGGCGGGTCGGATCGGCGACGGCCAGCAGATGCTGGGCCTGGGTGACGGTCAGGCCTCCGTCGGCGAGCAGGTCGCGCACGGCCGGCTGGAGCTCGCGGAGCCCGAGGTACCGGCGGACGGTTGTCGCCGACAGGCCGAGCCGCCGGCCGACCAGCTCGTCGAGCTCCCGCTCGCCGATGTCTGGATGGCTCCTGGCCAGGTTCCGCCGGAGGCGTGCGAATCCCTCGGCCTTGTCCATGTCGCCCAGCTCGCGGCGCTGGAGGTTCTCGAGCATCTGGCGGATCAGGCGGTCTTCGTCGGAGGACTGGACCACCAGACAGGGGACCTCCGGCAGCCCGGCGATGATCGCCGCCGCCCGCCGTCGGCTCCCGTAGATGACCCGAAAGCCGCCGTTCTCCCGCGCCACCCCGAGCGGCTGGAGCAGCCCGTGCTCCCGAATGCTCTCGGCCAGCCCGTTCAGATCGTCCGGCCCCTCCCGCCGCACGTTCTCTGGATCCGGCTGGATCTTCCGCGGATCGATCAACACCAGCGACGCTGCGTCGGCCACGGCCACGACTCCACAAGCGCAGGCTTGGAGCCGTGTCCCGGCCCCATCGACGGATCATACCCGCGCCGGGCCGCCCAGATCGCCACCGACGGCTCACGATGCCGTCTCAGATTGGCGCACCGTCTCAGCCTTATCCTGGCGGTCTCAGCCTTGGCGAGGCGGGCGGTTGCCGCGATACCATGGGCGCGGCCGGGGACATCGGCGGAACGACCGTCCAACGTCCCGCCGGACCTGTGAGGAGGATCGACTCGTGGCCGACCGCATCGTCGACGCCGCGTCCCTGAAGGCGCAGACAACCCGCATCTTCGAACGGCTCGGGCTGCCGGAGGCCGACGCCCTGGTCGTGGCCGACCACCTGGTCGAGGCCGACTTGCGCGGTCATCCGTCGCACGGCGTCATCCGCGTGCCGACCTACGTGACGGCCTGTCGCGAGGGGCGGATCAATTCGCGGCCGAACATCCGCATCGTCGAGGATCACGGTGGCCAGGTGGTGATGGATGCCGACAACGGGATCGGTCAGCTCGCGGCCTTCCGCGCCAACGAGCTGGCGATCGAGCGCGGCAAGGCGCACGGCATGGCCGGCGTGGCGCTGCGTCGGTCGACTCACTGCGGCGCGATGGCCTACTACGCCATCCGGGCGATCCCCCATGGCCTGATTGGCTGGGCGACGACCAACGCCGGCATCAACATGCCGCCGACCGGCGGCACCCAGAAGCTGGTCGGGAACAATCCGTTCGCCATGGCGGTGCCGACGGACCGCCCGTGGCCGATGGTGCTGGACATGGCGACCAGCGTGGTAGCCGGCGGCAAGCTGCAGGTGGCGCGCGCCAAGGGGCAGCCGATCCCGCTCGGTTGGGCGCTCGACCGGGACGGCAACCCGACCACTGATCCGCACGCCGCCAGCGATGGCTCGCTGCTGCCCGTCGGCGGGCCGAAGGGGTACGGTATGGCCCTGATGTTCGACGTGCTGGCCGGAGTGCTCAGCGGCGGCCGATTCGGAGCCGGTCTGGGCGAGCAGGGCAGTGGTCAGTTCTTCATGACGATCGACGTCGGACGCTTCATGCCGCTCGACCAGTTCAAGGCTCGCATGGACGAGCTGATCGATCAGCTCCACGGCTGCCCCACGACGGCGGGTGTTGAGCAGGTCTTCGTGCCCGGCGAGATCGAGCACGCGATCCAAGCCACCCGCCTGCGCGAGGGCATCCCGATCGAGGCAACCGTGCTCGACGCGCTCGACCGTCTCGAGCACGAGCTGGACGGCTGAAAAGAGGAGTGGAGCATCGTGGCGACCAAACTCTCGAGCTTTTTCGTGATGGTGGAGCCCCAGGAGGGCGGGACGTACCAGGAGATGCTGACCCTGGCACAGCGGGCCGAGGCGCTCGGACTCGGCGGCTTCTTCCGCTCCGACCACTACCACCCGATGAACGTCCCGCTCACCAGCGACGCGACCGACGCCTGGGCGATCCTGGCCGGCCTGGCCCGCGAGACGGAGACGATCCGTCTCGGCACGATGGTCAGCCCGATGACGTTTCGCCACCCGAGCGAGTTTGCCAAGCTCGTGGCGCCCGACGACCAGATGAGCGGCGGGCGACTCGAGGTCGGCATGGGCGCCGGCTGGTTCGAGAAGGAGCACGTCGCCTATGGCCTCCCCTTCCCGCCGGTCAAGGAGCGCTTCGATCGGTTCGAGGAGTCGCTCGAGGTTTGCACCCGCCTCTGGGGCGACGGGCTGGCGACCTTCGAGGGACAGCTCTTCCGGCTCGAGGACGCCCCTGGTCACCCCAAGCCGGTCCAGCGCCCGCACCCGCCGATCATCATCGGCGGCGGTGGGCCGAAGCGGACACCGGCCCTGGCCGCTCGTTTCGCCGACGAGCTGAACGTTTTCGGCGGCGACAAGACCGTCTTCGCCGAGCGACGGCAGCGCGTCGTCGACGCCTGCGGGCGCATCGGCCGCGACCCGTCCGAGCTGCGCTACTCGTGGGCCGGCCCGACGATCGTCGGCGCCGACGAGCAGGACCTCCGTCGCCGCTGTCAGCGCCGCCTGGACTACAACGGCCAGACCGACGAGGTCGGCGGCTGGATCGAAGGGATGCGCTCGCACGGCATGCTGATCGGGACGATCGACCAGGTCGCCGAGCAGATCCGGGACCTCGAGAGCGCCGGCTGCTCCCGCTGGTACTTCCAGCTCATCCCCGTCGACGACGACGGCCAGCTCGAGGTGGTCGCCCACGACCTGGCGCCGAAGTGCGCGTGATCTAGCCTTTGCCGCTGAGCTCCCGTGGCAAGGTGGCGGAGGAGATGGCTGCTCAGCCCAGGGTCTATTCGCCGCGGTAGACCCGACGGAGCATCGTGTCGGCCCAGTGCTGGCGGTAGGCGGCGTAGCCGGCGGGCGTCGGATGAACGCCGTCGCGCGAGATCAGGGCTTGACGCTCGAGGAAGTAGGCCCAGAAGTCGGGGCCGGGGACGATCTCCGGGTGGGCCGCGTAGAGCCGGTCGAGCTCCGCGTTGAACGCGGGGACGCGCGCTCGGAGGTACCCCGCCGAGCCCCATGGGACCTTTGGGACCACCGGGATCTTGCCGGCCGCGACGACGGCGCGCACCATCGCCTCGTAGTTGGCGTAGAACGCCTCGGGGCTCAGCCCGGCCCTGGCGTCATTGGTCCCGTAGGCTAGCCCGACGTACCGGCCGGGATATGTCGCGAGCCAGGCGTCGACGAGGCGGGCGCCATCGTCGCTACGGAG
>JACCZL010000400.1 GCA_013695975.1 Chloroflexota bacterium | reverse complement strand
GAGCTGGCCCGCGTGCCCCTGGACGCCGGGACGGCCTGCGTGGTCACGCTCACCAGCCGCGCCGATGGCGTCGTGGTGGCCGATGCGGTCCGGATCGTCCTGTTGTAAGGAGGAGAAAGCTGTGCCGAGGAACGACAACCTCTACGAGCTACCGACCGACTTGCCGGCACCGTCCGACGACGGGGCCTGCGGCCATCTCGTCGGGATGCGGCTCCCCGCGGTCCTGTTGCCGTCGACGGCCGGGCGTTCGGTCGACCTCGCGCGCCTGGACGGGAGGACCGTCGTCTACTGCTACCCGCGCATGGGCAGGCCCGACCAGGACCCGCCGCTCGGCTGGGACCAGATCCCCGGCGCCAGGGGCTGTACCGTCCAATCATGCGCGTTCCGCGACCACCACGCCGAGCTCCGGGCGTTGGGGGCGCGGGTCTTTGGCCTCAGCACCCAGGATACGGCGTATCAGCGGGAGGCGGTCGAACGGCTCCACCTGCCGTTCGAGCTGCTGAGCGATGCCGAGCTCGCGTTCGCGCGGGCGCTGCGACTGCCGACGTTTGCGGTCGACGGTATGGTCCTGATCAAGCGGCTGACGCTCGTCGTCTCCGACGGCGCGGTCGAGCACGTGCTCTACCCGGTGTTCCCGCCGGACAAGAGCGCCGAGGCCACGATCGCCTGGCTCTCCCAGCAGCGCGGGTGAGGCGCTGTCAGTCGGCGGCGTAGGGGCGGAGGGCCTCGGGGTTGAAGCGCAGACCGTGGCCGGGGCCGTCGGTCGGGCGGACGGTGCCGTTTGTGACGACCTGGGGCTGCTCGAGGTAGGGGTCGAGCGCAAAGGCGTGCTTCTCGAGGTAGATCGGGTTCTTGCTGGCGCAGAGCAGGTGGGCGCTCAGCTCGTCGGTGTAGTGCGAGCTGGTCGGCAGGCCCGCCTCGTCGGCCAGGCGGAGGACCCGCAGCACCGGCGTGATCCCGCCGTTGGTGACCGGGTCGATCTGGACGACGCCGGCGGCCCGGGCGGCGATGTAGCGCTCGAACTCCCAGGCCGAGTACAGGCTCTCGCCGACCGCGATCGGCATCGGCAGCTCGCGGACCAGGCGGGCATGGCCCTCGACGTCCTCCGGCGCGGACGGCTCCTCGAGCCAGAAGGGGTTGTACTCGGCCAGTCGGCGGCCGCGGTCAAGGGCCTGGTCGATGCTCCAGGCCATGTTGACGTCGATCATCAGGTCGATCTTGTCGCCGACGAGGCGGCGGACGGCCGCGACGCGGGCGAGATCCTCGGCCGCGTCGGGCTTGCCGATCTTGACTTTGACCCCCGAGTAGCCGCGCTGGATAAAACCCTCGACCTGGCGGAGGAGGCCGTCGAGCGGTTTCGGGAGGTCGACGCCACTGCCATAGGCCGGGATCGGCCGGGCGGTGCCCCCGGCCAGGGCCCAGAGCGGCCGGTTTTCACGGAGCCCGCGCAGGTCCCAGAGGGCGATGTCGACAGCGGCGATGGCGAAGGCGACCAGCCCGCCTCGGCCGCCGTAGAGGAGCCCCCGCCACATCCGGTCCCACAGCGCGGCCACATCGTGGGCAGACTGCCCGATCAGAAGCGGCCGGAGGTCGTGGTCGATCAAGGAGCGGATCGCGCGTCCGCCGCGGCCGATGGTGTAGGCGTAGCCGTGGCCGACGAGGCCGTCCGCGGCGAGCTCGACGGTGATCAGCTCCTCGGTGTCGATCCGGCCATGGCCGGCGTCACCCATCGGCTCCAGCGGGAGCCGGTAGTAGCCCGTCGTGATGCGCTCGATGGTCATGTCGTCAGTCCGATATGTCTGTAGGGGCGCTGCTCCCTGCGCCCGCGCGGGGCCGGTTCAGTCCTGGCGGCGGAAGGTGACCAGCTTGACTCGGAGGTCGAGTTGGTCGACGACCCAGCCTGCTTGCTCCCAGGTGCGCGGGCGCTGGACGCGGCCCCAGGGGCTCTTGCCCTGCCACCAGCCCTCGTACTCGAGCGCCGAGCGCGGCAGGGGCTCGCCCAGCAGCTCCTCGACCTTCGAAAAGCTCATCGTCAGGCGCGACTGGCTCCCGGGAAGGCCGACCAGGTGGTCGCGGAGGGGATCGTATTTCGCCATCGGGGCGAGTATAGCAGGGCGATAGTTTGTGCATGCTGCACAAGCCAGTCCGAGCGATTTCGGCCGGATTGTCCGTGGTGGGCGGTCCGAATCGAGCTGTATGCTACGGCGGCAACTCGGCGCGGCCACGCCATCTGTTGGGCTGTCGGCGATGAC
>JACCZL010000394.1 GCA_013695975.1 Chloroflexota bacterium | reverse complement strand
GATGCGCGACGTCCTCACGGCCGCGATCAAGGCCTACGAGATCCAGGGCGTGCTGGCGCTCGAAAACAGCTTCAATCGAGTCGGGCTGGACCACGTCTTGCTCGTGCGGGTGGCGACGACCGCGGTGGTGACGGGGCTGCTCGGCGGCGACGAAGCGGCGATCGTCAACGCCGTCTCGAACGCCTGGGTCGACGGCGGGAGCTTGCGGACCTACCGCCATGCCCCGAACACCGGCTGGCGCAAGTCGTGGGCGGCGGGCGACGCTACCAGTCGGGGCGTCTTCCTGGCCCTGCTGGCGATGCAGGGCGAGATGGGCTACCCGTCCGCGCTGACAGCCGAGCGGTGGGGCTTCTATGACGTCGTGTTTGGGGGCCGCCCGTTCCAGCTCCCGCGGCCCTACAGCTCCTACGTGATCGAGAACATCCTCTTCAAGATCGCCTATCCGGCCGAGTTCCACGGCCAGACGGCGGTCGAGTGCGCGGTCGCCCTCCACCAGCGGGTCGCCGACCGTGTCGAAGCGATCGACCGGGTCGTCCTGACGACGCAGGAGTCGGCAATGCGGATCATCGACAAGCGCGGGCCGCTCCACAACCCGGCCGACCGCGACCACTGCCTGCAATACATGGTGGCGATCGGCCTCCTGTTCGGCGACCTGACCGCCGAGCACTACGAGGATGAGGTGGCGGGAGATCCGCGGATCGACGCCCTCCGCCAGCGGATGGTGGTCGTCGAGGACGAGCGGTTCAGCAGGGAGTACCTCGACCCCGAGAAGCGCTCGATCGCGAACGCGGTGCAGGTCTTCTTCCACGACGGGACGGCGACCGAGCACGTGACGGTCGAGTACCCGCTCGGCCATCGCCGCCGCCGGGCCGAGGCGCTCCCGGGCCTGGAACAGAAGCTCGAAGTCAACCTGGCGAGCCGCCTCCCGGACGGGCAGGTCCGATCCATCCTCGACCTGTCCCGCGACCAGGCCCGCCTGGAGGCGATGCCGGTCGACGACTTCATGGGGATGTTGGTGAACTGACCGTTGGCTCCCCGAGGACGCGGCCGCCCACGACGAGACAGCGGGGGTCGACGGTGCAGCAGGCGCCGTCGTCGGCGTGGTCGGGGCGCTCGACCTGGAGGGTTGCGTGCTCGATCTCGAAGCGGTCGCGTAGGAGGACCCGGACGTCGTGGAGGACGTCGCTGCCACGACGGCCCTCAGCCAGGACGTGGCCGCTCATCGCGACGAATCCGCTGGTGATCGTCCAGACGTGGAGGTCATGGACCGAGGTCACGCCCCTGACGCCACGGATCGCCGCCTCGAGCTCCTCGAGCCGGATGTGGGCCGGCGTCGCTTCCAGGAGGACGTCGAGCGCACTCTTGAGGAGCCGCCAGGTCCGCGGGAGGATGTACAGCCCGATCAGCACGGAGGCCAGGGCGTCGACCTGGGTCCAGCCGGTCAGCCAGATCACCGCGGCGGCGAGGATCACGCCGACCGAGCCGAGCAGGTCGGCGACCACTTCGAGGAAGGCGCCGCGCACCGCCAGGCTCTCCTCGGCCCCGCTCCGGAGGAGCCAGGCGCCGACGAGGTTGACGACCAGGCCGCCGAGGGCGATCAGGAGCATCGGCAGGCTCTGGACGTCGGTCGGGGCCCAGAGGCGCTGCCAGGCCTCGGACAGGATGAAGGCCGCGATGGCCAGGAGGAGGACGCTGTTGGCGACGGCGGCCAGGATCTCGGCGCGGTAGAAGCCGTAGGTCTTGGCGGGCGTGGCCGGACGCTGGGCAAAGCGGACGGCGACCAGCGCCATGCCCAGGCCCAGGACATCGGCGAGCATGTGTCCGGCGTCGGCGAGGAGGGCCAGCGAGCCGGTGAGCAGTCCGCCGACAACTTCAGCGAGCAGGTAGCTCGCGGTCAGGCCGAGGACGAGGGCCAGGCGACTCTGGCTTCGGGCCGCCGCGCTGCCAGCGACCGGAGCGTCCCCCGCCGCCGCTAGGTGGGAGTGCGCGTGCATGCCCTTGCTCCAGACACCGACATTAGTTCAGCCGGGAGTTGTCCGGCGCGGCCTGGACAACGTGGTGGGCGCCGGGCAGCGGCGCGCCGACGATGGTAGGCGGGCGGGCGGTTGCGACGGCGGAGCGGGGCACCGGCAGGGGGAGGCCGGGTCGCACGGACGGCCGCGCATCGGCGGCGGCCGCGGCGTCGTTTTCGAGCTGGTCGTGGTGGGCCCAGACGAAGAAGATCACCGAGAAGACGAGCAGAAAGAAGGTACCGCCGGCGACCCACATCAAGAGACCGCCGAGCCGCTGGTCGTCGATCGGCGAGATGCCCCAGACCCGCGGGGCCGCCGCGTAGTAGGGGTAGAGCACCCGCGGGGTGTTGGTCAAGAACGCGCCGACCAGGAAGCCCGAGAAGGTCTGACCAAAGACGTAGAGGAGCTGGAGCGGGTAGGCCAGCCGCGGCAGCTCCGGCAGGGGGCTGAGGAGCGGCCACCAGGTGATGACGGCCGTCGCCAGGAACAGCAGATGCTCGGCGACGTGGACGTTATGGTCTTCGAGCGTCTTCTGGTAGAAGACGGGGAAGTGCGACATGGTGAAGAGCACGTTGAAGAGGAGGAGGGCCGGCAGCGGTCCCGTGAGGGTCCGCGCCACGCGCCGAACCAGCGGGGGGCGGATCAACGGTCGGAGGAGCCAACCGGGCGTCCCCAGCAGCAGCAGCGGTGGGGCGAAGAGGGTCAGGAACATGTGCTGGAGCATGTGGGCGCTGAAGAGGTAATGATCGCTCAGGTCGTGGAGCGGCCCTTCGAGCGCCACGAACAGCAGGGCGATACCGGAGAAGAAGAGGGCGACCTGCCGCGGCTCGACCGCCGCGGCCAGTCGGTAGCGACGCCGGATCGGCCCGATCCCCAGCAGATACAGCCCGGCGAGCAAGAGCAGGCCGGCCCGCAGGGTCGGGTCGCCGTGCCAGCTCGTCCAGGAAAATTCAGGCAGGTTGGGCATGGTTGAATTGTGCCACGAACCCACCCTCGGTCGTTGCGACTAACCGATCAGTGACCACCGCCGTAGGGGTTGGCGATAAAGAGCAGGATCAGCGCGATGACCAACGAGCTGGCGATGGCCAGGCCGCCGCCGAAGTAGCCGGTGAACGACTTGTGGTCAAACTTCAGGTGCATGAAGAAGGCGACGACCATATAGAACTTGAACGCCGAGAGGCCGAGCAACAGGACCGTCTGGACCAGCGGGGGAATGTTCGGGACGTAGTAGAGGGCGACCTCGATCCCCGTGATGACGAACAGGATGGCGGCGATCACGACGTAGGTGCGCGGTCCGGGGTGGGGGGACTCGTGCGTCTCGATTGGGGTGAGGTCGTGGCCCTCGTGCGGGGGAGTCGCGCGGCCGCCTTCGTGCTCGTGGTCGCCCTTGTGGGGCAGCATGTCGACGGGCTGCTCCTTGCCAACGGCCGGCATCGTCGGCACGGCGCCCGGGGCGACCGCCTCGGCCGGCAC
>JACCZL010000170.1 GCA_013695975.1 Chloroflexota bacterium | reverse complement strand
CTGGTGATCGGGGCAGCCCCAATCGGCGCCTGCACTGGAGGCCGGCCCCAGAGGCCGGTCAGCACACCGGCCCACCAGCCCAGCAACCCGAGGATCAGCACCACACCGGTCGCGGCGACGGCCGCCGAGACGCGACCACCACCTCCTGGCCTGAAGGCTCGCGACTGGCCGAGCGAGGGCGACGATCCACTCGGGGCCGCTGGCTCCGACCGCGGGGCCCGATTCTTGCCGCCCTGGCGCCGTTTGCTCACCGCTCTTCCGCCCGCTGGTTTTCCACCTCGACGCCGGCTTGCGCCGCGTGACCCGTTGGCGCACGGTCGAGGCTGGTCGCGTTCTCGTCATCCTCCGCGTCGGTGGGCGGCTGGCGACCCGTGAGCGACACCACGCCATATGCGAGGATCAGGCCGACCGCGACCATGACCAGCTCGTCCCAACCCTCCCCGTGCAGCAGCAAGATGGCCACGATCTGGCTCATGCCGTCTCGCCTCCATCGACCAGATACCAGCGCTCGCCCGTCGCTTGCGCGCGGCGCTCGTCCTCCAGTTTCCAGAGATGCGCGCGCACGTTTCGGGCCGCCATCTCGTGCAAGCCGCTGGGGACCTCGGCGTACAGCTCGCCCACGATCTCACGCACCGTCCGCGGGCCGCGCTCCAGCAGACGCATGATCTGACACTCCCGGCCGAGGCGGTGCTCGAGGTATTCGCGGATCTTGGCGGCCGCGTCTTCGACGGCGGGACCGTGGCCGGGCAGTATGACCCTCGGCAGCAGCTCCTCCACCCGCCGGAGCGACGCGATGTACTGGGCCAGCTCGCCCCGCCCATCGCCAACGATGACCGTCCCGCTGCCGGCGATGAGGTCGCCGGTGAAGAGCGCCCGCTCGGACTCGAGCAGGTAACACAGATGATCCGCCGTATGGCCCGGAGTAGCGATGGCGCGAAGCTGCGCTCCGGTGACCTCGATGAGCTGCTCGTCTCCGAGCGGGCGGTCGACGTGCGGCAGGTCGCGATGGCCGGCGATCGGCACGCCCAGGCGCTCACGCAGCTTGACGGCAGCCGGCAGATGGTCGGCGTGGTGGTGGGTCACGCACGACAGGGCCACGCGGCCGAGCCGGGCGGCCGCCGCGACGATCGCCTCGAGGTGCTCCGGCAGGTCCGGGCCCGGGTCGATCACGACCAGCTCGTCCTCTCCGACAAGGTAGGTGTTAGTGCCGCTCAAGGTCATCAACGAGGGGTTCGGCGCCAGCACCCGCGTCACCGTCGCACTCAGCCGCTCGCCCCCTACCATGGCTGGTCGACCGGGCCGACCGACCAGCCGCCATCGCCGCGGGTCAAGGTCGGACGAACGGTTCGGATCGGCTTCGAGCGCGCGAAGCGGAGCAGCTCGTCTACGCTCGAGAACCTGGCGAGGCGCTCCAGGTGGGCGCTCGTCGCGAAGACGATCTTGAGCTCCCCGCGGGCCGCCCTGTCGATGGCAACGGCCGGCTCGAGCCACTCGCCCTCTGTCGTCTCGAGATTGCAGTGCAACGCGGTCTGGCCGGCCGGCATCAGCGCGGCGAAAAAGCGCGTGTCGAAGCGACGGGGCGAGAGCTCCGGCGTAATCCAGTGGGAGAAGTACACCAGTTGCTCAGGGGCGAGGTCGAGACGCTCGCCGCGCGCCAGCTCTCCCAGGGACCGCGTGCCCGCGAGCACATCGGCCCGCGCGGTGGCCAGCCGCTCGATCAGCGCCCCGTCAGGCGCGCCACCCATGACGCCCGAGCGGGGGACGGCCAGGAGCACCCCGGCCTCTTCGAACAGCTCACGCACCGCCGCCAGGTGGAGCGCGAAGCTCATCCGCGGATCGGGCGGCGGGTCACCCCCCCGTTCGACGAGGCGCGCATGAGCGGCCTCGAGGGTCAACCCGGGCGCGCTAGCCAGCGCCAGCTCGGACTGGTCCGCCGCCTCGATGGCGCCGCCAGGAAAGACGAAGGCGTCGGCGGCAAAGGCAGTGCCGGCCGTTCGGCGGACCATGAACACTTCGGGGCGTCCCGAAGCGCCGGCCCGCGGGAGGATTACCGTCGCGGCCGGCCGCGCAGGGACGACGCCACTTGCCGAGCCCGCCAGCAAGGCATCGGGTTGCCAGGCCAGCCGCGTCTCAGGCATCACGCCACTCGCACCAGGATCTGGCCAGCTTCGATTCTGGTCGGATAGGTAAACGCGCGCCAATCGACTTGTGGCCAGACGGCTCGACCGGTTTTCGCGTCCCACTGCCAACCGTGCCAGGGACAGACGACCGCTCGCCCCTCGACCCGGCCGCCGGAGAGTGGGCCTCCCAGGTGAGGACAGCGGTTGTCGAGCGCATACACCTCTCCCTCGATCCGGACGACCACCAGGTCACGGCCCTCGACCTCGACGAGCTTGAGGGCACCTTCGGCCAGGCCGCTGGCGTCGCCGATCGAGACGAACCGCGGACCGTGCCCGGTGACCAACTCGGCCCTATCCCACGTCTTGGAGTGCGCCGTCGCTCCTCACCCGCTCTCCTCGCGCGGAAAGAGCTGGACGCGCCGGTGCGGCTCGCGGCCCAGACTGCGCGAGCCCAGGTTGTAGCGCTCGGCCAGCCCATGCTGGAGGCGGCGTACATACGACGTCTGCGGGGCCAGCTCGATCGGGTGTGCGTCTTCGAGGACGCGGGTAATCGCGTCCTCGGTCTCCTGCAGCGCCGACGTCGCCGTCGCGGCCGCGCCCACGTCCATCTGGACCACCCGGGCGAGGCCCTCCTCGATCTGGCCGGCGCTGTTGCTCCGCAGCACGTAGATCGGCGTTCCGGCCGCCTCCGCGTCGCGGAGGGCCTGGGGCTTGCGACGATAGTAGTTCTTGAGCGTCAAGACCACGTCGGCGTCGGCGGGGTCCATCGTCGTCACGACCGGCAGCCGGCGCCCCCGGACGACCGCTTCCAGCCGCGAGCGGTTGACGCCGTAGGCGTAGACCCGCACGATCTTTCCGGGCTGCGCGCTACCGTTGCCGCCGGCGAGCCGCGGCGCTTCGGCATCCCGCGGTTCATGCCGTGGTTCGCCCCGCCGGTCCCAGCCGAAGGAGGCTGGAGTCGTGACTCCGTCGTCGCCGAGCAACCCGCTGGCGCTTCTCAGACGACGCGCCGGCGGTCGCTCGAGCTGGACCTCGCCCTCCTCGTCGCGGTAGCGCACCGTTGCCCCCCGCGGCTGTCCACGGAGCATCGCATCGACGACCTCCGTCACGTTCTCGTGGACGGCGACGCGGCTCCAGTTCTGGATCTCGATGACCACGTCGAAGGTTGGCGGGGCCTTGCGCTCGAGGACTGACTTCTGGGTGCCGCGACGACGGGCCTCTTCGTCGCCGAGGGTGACCGTCTGGATCCCACCGATCAAGTCGGCGAGCGTCGGGTTGAGCATCAGATTTTCGAGCGTGTTGCCGTGGGCGGTGGCGATGAGCTGGACCCCGCGCTCGGCGATCGTCCGGGCCGCCAGGGCCTCGAGCTCCGTCCCGATCTCGTCGATGACGATCACCTCGGGCATATGGTTCTCGACCGCCTCGATCATCACCGCGTGCTGCATCGTGGGTGTGACGACCTGCATGCGGCGGGCGCGCCCGATCGCG
The DNA here is from genome assembly GCA_013695975.1 of Chloroflexota bacterium. Lineage (GTDB taxonomy): Bacteria > Chloroflexota > UBA6077 > UBA6077 > JACCZL01 > JACCZL01. The sequence goes on along the minus strand of JACCZL010000170.1, from coordinate 248 downwards.
GGATGGGGGATGTCGCCGTCCCCGCCGATCTCGTTCGACGTATCGACGATGATGACCCGTTTGCGGAGGTCGTCCGCCAGGACCCGCGCTGCCTCGCGCAGCAGGGTGGTCTTCCCGACCCCGGGCTTTCCCATCATCAGGATGCTGCTCCCCGACTCGACCAGGTCGCGGGCGATTGCGATGGTCCCGTAGACCGCCCGACCGACGCGGCAGGTGACGCCGATCACGCGGCCCGCGCGATTTCGGAT
>JACCZL010000353.1 GCA_013695975.1 Chloroflexota bacterium | reverse complement strand
GCGCGCGCGCGCTCTCCTCCTTTCGAGACTCGGCTGGGCCCTCTGGCGGGGCGGTCCTGCAGAAGGTGCGATCCCGACCCTGGAGCGGGCGCGGTCGGAAGCGCGTGTCGTGGGTGCCGACGATATCGAGCGGATGGTCATCCACGACCTTGGTGTCGCCTTCGCCATGATGGGACGGACGTCCGACGCCGTACGGCTGGCGGAAGAGAGCCTTGGCCTCGCGGAGGCCGCCGGCGACCGGCTGCTGCTGAGGCGGTGCTCCATCAACCTGCCGAGCCTGATGGCGGGCAACGGCGACGACTGGCGCCGGATCCTGGCACTGATGGACCAGGGCATCTCCGTCGCTCGGCGGGCGATGGATCGCTCCACCTTGGGCTGGCTCCTCGCGAATCGAGCGGAGATGCTGTTGCCGCTCGGGCGGCTGGAGGAGGCGATCGACGCCGGCGAGGAATCCATCGCCACGGCTGACGCCTTGGGTGTGCCCGAGCTTGCGGCAACCCGCCGCGAGGCGCACGCGTGGACCCTGTACCAGGCCGGTCGCCGCAGTGAGGCCATGGACATGTCCAAGCGCGCGGGCAACCTCCCCCCCGAGCCTCAGGCCGAGGTCTGGCAGCACGTCTGGGCGGCCGTGGTGCGTTGGGCCAGCGATCCGCCAGGCGCAGTGACCGAGTTCGCGTCAGCGCTGAGGGGCGATCCTTCGAGGCCCTACTGGGGAGTCGCCGCCCTCTGGCTCGGGCGCATGGCGCTGCGACGGCGGGACGGTGCCGCTGCAGAGTCGGCCTCGGACATCGTGCAGGCGGCGACGGCGGGATCATCGGGGCCTGCGCGCCTGCTCGAACGGCGGTGGATGGCTGCGCTGCTCCTGGAGGCGTCCGCGGCCCTGGAGGCCGTCCGCGCCGTGGCCCAGGAGTACGAGGCGCGGGGCTACCTGCTCACGGCGGCGGATGCCTTCGCCGACGCGGCGATCCTCGCCGCCCGGGCTGGCGCCGACGCCGCGGAGCTGACGGACTCCGCCATCGGCCTGTACGAGCGCTGCGGCGCGGTGCCGATGCTGGATGCCTTGCCGGAGTCGCGCTGGTACGGCACTGACCCCGTGGCGGCGGACGTCGTGCCCAACGCGTGAGGCTGGTCGACTCGCACGCGCATCTCCAGGCCGACCGCTTCGCCGGTGACGCCGTGGAGGTCCTGGCCGCGGCACGGGAGGCAGGCGTCGTGCGTCTCCTGGTGCCGGGCTGGGACGTGACGTCGACACGGGCGGCGATCGAGTTCGCCCGGACGACGGGCGTGGACGCCTCGGCAGGCATCCACCCGCACCATGTGGCTGAGGCGACCGAGGCGACGTGGCAGGAGGTGACCGAGCTCGCGCGCCATCCGGCGGTGGTCGCTGTGGGCGAGACCGGCCTCGACTACGACCGAGACTTCGCTCCCCGCGATTCTCAGCTGGCCAATCTCCGCCGCCACCTCGAGCTGGCGCTGGAGACCGCCAAGCCCGTCATCCTCCATTGCCGCTCCAAGCCCCACGAGCGAGTGGCCCAGGACGACCTCCTCCGCGAGCTGGCAGCGGCGCGGGTCGATGGCCCGGCTTTCCGGGAGCGGTTCGGCAGCAGACCGCCGGCATTGCTCCACTCCGTTTCGGGGGCGGTCGACTACGCCGAGCGGGCGCTGGCACTGGGCCTCGCGATCTCCATCAGCGGTCTCTGTTTCCGGCGACGCGAGGAGTCCACCGCCCAGGTCGCCCGGCTGGTACCCGAGGACCGCCTGCTGGTAGAGACCGACTCGCCCTACCTGCCGGCGCCCGGCGCACCTCGCCGCAGGAATGAGCCGCGCTACGTCGAGATCACCGCCCGCTGGGTCGCCGAACGGCGCCAGATCGACCCGGATGCGCTGGGAGAGCAGCTGGTGGCGACCTACGACCGGATCTTCGGCGGTGCTGCATCCGCAGCACTCGGCGCGCGGCGTACTCTGAGAGACTGCAGTCGTTCGGACGCCGGTCCGAGAGCGCCGTGAGGAGGGATCACGTGCAACGATCACGCCATCGCCAGCTGCTGCGACGTCCGATCCAGGGTGGTCTCGTCGGTCTCGTCGCGCTGGTCCTTGCCGCATGCGCGGCCGGTGCCCCTACGGCTGCCCCGAGTTCCTCGGGAAGCTCGGCATCACCAAGTACGGCGCTGCCCAGCGGCTCGGCCGCGGCG
>JACCZL010000333.1 GCA_013695975.1 Chloroflexota bacterium | reverse complement strand
AGGGTGGGTGAGAAACCCGTCCCTACCAGGAAACGCCGGTGCCCTGGTAGGGACGGGTTTCTCACCCACCCTCATGTCGAGGCGCCGGGCCTTTCTACTGCGCACGTGCTTAGCGACGCCTGGCGCGACTGAGAAGAATTTCGCGCCGATGCCGACCGTCACCATCGTCACGTCGACAGGTACGTTGGCGCGACCGACAGCGTTTCGCGGTCAACCTCGGGTGGCTGCGCGAGGATGCTAGACTGTGGGCGACAGCAGCGACCGGAGCACGAGCCTGGGTGCGCTATCCATGAGCACGCGAGTCACGATCACCCTGCCAGACGAAGTCTATCGACGGGCCGAGAGCCTGGCACAGGTCACGAGTAGGGAGGTGGCCGACGTCCTGGCTGACGCCCTGGCGCTTTCGCTGCCGGCCTCCGATCCCCAGGCCGGCCCGGGGATGGCGGTCGCAACCTACTCCGACCAAGACTTGCTGGCCATCACGGAGCTCGAGCTGCCTTCGAGCCAGGACCGAAGGTTCAGCGAGCTGTTGGACAAGCAGCAATCCACCCATCTCCCACCGGACGAGCGGGCGGAGCTGCTCGCCTTCATGCAGATCTACCAGCAGGGCCTACTGCTGAAGGCCCGCGCGCTTCATGAAGCCGTTCGGCGTGGCTTGCGACCTCCGCTGGAGCCGTGATTGCGGCCAGCATACCGAAAGTGGTCCAGGCGAGGGTCCGTGCCGCGGCCGGGAATCGGTGCGGATACTGCCGGAGTCTGCAATGTTACGTGTTCGGCCCGCTTGAAATCGAGCATATCCTCCGCCGTAGAGCGCTACACGTCGAGGTTACGGACGCTCCGGGCGTGGGTCTGGATAAACTTTTTGCGGGGGGCGACCTGGTCGCCCATCAGGGTGTCGAAGACTTCGTCGGCGACGACGGCATCCTGGAGGTCCGTCCTTAAGATCGTCCGTGTGGCCGGGTTCATGGTCGTGTCCCAGAGCTGCTCGGGGTTCATCTCGCCGAGACCCTTGTAGCGCTGGATACCGATTTCGCCCTTGCGCTTCTTGCCGAATTCGGCCACCAGCACGTCGCGCTCGTGGTCTGAGTAGGCGTACTGGATCTCGCGCCCTGACTGGACGCGGAAGAGCGGTGGCTGGGCGATGAACAGGTGCCCCTCGGTAATGAGCTGGGGCATGTTGCGGAAGAAGAACGTCAGCAGCAGGGTCCGAATGTGGCTTCCGTCAACATCCGCGTCCGTCATGAGCAATACCCGGTTGTAGCGGAGCTTGGTGATGTCGAGGCCGTCGCCGATGCCGATGCCGAGGGCGGTAATCATCGCCCGGATCTCTTCGTTGCCGAGCATCCGATCCATCCGCGCCCGCTCGACGTTGAGGATCTTGCCGCGAAGGGGCAGGATCGCTTGAAAGCGACGATCACGCGCTTGTTTCGCACTTCCGCCGGCGCTATCACCCTCCACCAGGTACAGCTCGCACAGCTCCGGGTTCTTCTCGGAGCAGTCGGCCAGCTTACCCGGCAGGGTCATGCCGTCGAGCGCGCTCTTGCGGATCACCAGCTCTTTGGCTTTGCGGGCCGCCTCGCGGGCGCGGGCCGCGCGCAGGCACTGCTCGAGCATCCGACGGGCGTCCGAGGGGTTCTCCTCGAGATACTGGTTGAGCGCCTCGGCGGTGACCTGGGCGACCAGCGGCGTCACCTCGGCGTTGCCCAGGCGGGTCTTGGTCTGGCCCTCGAACTGGGGCTCCGGCAGCTTGACGCTGATGATCGCCGTCAGCCCCTCGCGGACGTCTTCACCGGTCAGGTTTGGGTCCGCGTCCTTGAGGATCCCGGCCTTGCGAGAGTACTCGTTCAGGGTGCGGGTCAGGGCCGTGCGGAAGCCAGTCTGGTGGGTCCCGCCGTCGATGGTGTTGATGTTGTTGGCAAAGAAGTAGGCCGATTCGGTCTGACCGTCGAAATACTGGAACGCGACCTCGACGTTGACGCCGTTGAGCTGCCGCTCGGCGTACACCGGCTTGGCGTGGACAACCTGGCGGTTCTTGTTGAGGTGGCGGACGAACGAGACGATGCCGCCCTCGAAGTAGAACGAGTACTCGCGGTCCGTGCGCTCGTCGACGAAGCGGATCCGCAGGCCCTTCGTCAGGTAGCACATCTCGCGGAAGCGCTGGGCCAACGTCGTAAAGTCGAAGTCGAGGCTGTCAAAGATCGTCGCGTCAGCCAGGAACGAGATCGTCGTCCCGCGCTCAGACGGCTCGGATGTCCCGAACCGTCGCAGCTTGGCTTGTGGGATGCCCTTACGGAACTCCTGGACGTAGCGGCCACCGTCGCGGCGCACCTCCGCCACCAGGTGCTCGGAGAGGGCATTGACGACGGAGACGCCGACGCCGTGGAGTCCGCCCGAGACCTTGTAGCCGCCGCCGCCAAACTTGCCGCCGGCGTGGAGGACCGTCAGCACCGTCTCGAGCGCCGACTTGCCGGTGCCTTTGTGCATGTCGACCGGGATGCCGCGGCCGTTGTCGATGACTGTGACGCGGTTGTCGGCGTGGATCGTGGCGACGATCCAGTCGCAATGCCCGGCCAGGGCCTCGTCGACCGAATTGTCGACGACCTCGTACACCAGGTGATGGAGGCCGCGGGTGTCGGTCGTGCCGATGTACATGCTCGGCCGACGGCGCACCGCCTCGAGCCCCTCGAGCACCTGGATGTTCTCCGCGGTGTAGCCGCCCCCTCGGCCGGCCTTCGGCGCTTGCTTGACGACCTGAAGTCGCGCCGCTCCCTCGCCGCCCCTTCCGTTTGGCATCTCGTCAGCCGTGCTCATGTTCTTCGCCAAAGTACCCCTCGCCTCTCTTTCGCCAGCCGGCGCTACGCCTCGTGGACGGCGGCGACTGGCCGCGCGGCCAGCAGCGCCTCACTGCGCTCGCGGTAAAACAGCATGCTCGCTGCAATCAGTCCGCTGGTGATGTAGGCGTTGCCGACGATCCCGAGCGCGGGACCCCATGGAGTCCGCGTCGCCAGCGCCAGCCAGACCTGCTCCATCCCCAACAGAATGATCTGGACCAGGGCGACCAGCCGAAAGGCCGCCCAGAAGTTCGCTCGGACGAACGCGATGCTGCGCGCGATCGCCCGCAACGGCCCGACCCGCCCGACGAAGATCGCGTCAGGCGCAAAAAACAGATAGAGCCACGCCCACAGGGCCAGCGTCATCGCGATGGTCACCCCGAAGCTGGCCAGCTCGCGGGCGATCAGCGCTGCGCCAACGGTGACGATCGCGACCGGCAATGCCAGCAGCGCCCCGATGCCGACGACGAGCAGTGCGAGCCCGATCGACCGCGACCAGGCACGCAGAGCCTCGGCTGGCAATGCCCGGCCGCTGACCGCGTCGTCACGGACCTGCTGGGCGATGACGGCGCGGTAGAGACAGCCGAGCAGGGTGCCCACTAGCGACACGCCGAGCCCGATCAGGAGCGCGGTCGCCCACGACGTGACGAACGTGAAGGACCCCTGCCCGCCTCCCAAGGCCGGCATGATGCTCGGCACGCCAAACCAGATTGGAGCAAGCATCGCCAGGAGGTTCACTTCATCCGCCATCGCCAGGATTGCCTGCCGAGTCGCCTCGAAGGCCTGTGCGTCGTTCGGCCCGAGGCCGCGCGCCAGGTCAGGCCGTGCGAGAAGTGGCCCGATGAGTGGAGCGACCGAGACGCGCGGGCCGAACCAGAGGAACAGGTCCAGCGCCAC
>JACCZL010000323.1 GCA_013695975.1 Chloroflexota bacterium | reverse complement strand
CGGGTGGTCAGGACCAGCCGCCCGCCCGGTCTGAGGACTCGGATCATCTCCGCGGCGGCCGCGGTCGGCTCGAGCAGGTGCTCGAAGACTTCGGTGCAGACGATCGCGTCGAACGTCGCGTCGGCGAACGGCAGTCGGTGGGCGTCGCCGACGAGGTCGATCGTCGGACGGGCGCGATGGTCCAGGGCCACCGTCCGTCCCGGCAGCACCTCCGCGAACGGGCGCAAGCCCGCGCCGAGGTCCAAAACGGTCCCCGTAGTTGAGCGCAGCTCGCGACGCAGAAACTCGTCGATCCCCTGCCGCGAGAATCGCTTACTCAGTTCGACCTTCGCCGCCGCGGCACGACGGAGCAAAGAACCCCCCAGTAGCCAGGAGACGGACGTCCGGCGGAGGAGTCCCTCGCCGCGAGCCGAGAGGATGATACCCTTCCTCGTCTGTTCTCGCTCGGCTCCGGGTTCCTAACCCGGTACAATGTTGTGGCCTCGCAACAGGACGAGGTTATGCGGCGCCAGGGCCTCACCCGACGCTGGGTGCGGTTCGGTCGCCCGCTGATCATTCGAGGGGGTAGGTTCGATGAAAAGCTCGTTGAGATCGTTGGCATGCCTGGGCTTGGGCCTGGTGCTCGGCAGCGTGCTCGCGCCCGCGGCGGCGCAGCAGCTCGCGCCGCCGGACGGCCAGGTCGCCGTCCGCTCGGATCGGGCGGTCTACGTGATCGCAAACGGGGTCCGTCGCTGGGTCGCCACCGTCGTGATCACCGATGCCGAGCTGAACGCCATTCCAGAGGGGGAGCCGATCTACGGTGGGCTGATGCCGGCCGGAACGCGGACGCCAGCCGTGGGTACGCCGAGCCCACTCGCGACGGCCACGGCGACCCCGAGGACCACGACCACCCCGGCCGCTACATCGGGGGCCACGTCGAGCGGGGGAAGCGCCAGCGGCGACCTTCGGGTGGAGTTCGAGCCGATCCAGCCCGTCCGCCAGGGGCAGAAGGTCCAGGTCGCGGTCACCACCCGGGAGAACGTCGTGTGCGAGCTGGCGATCGTCTATCCGAACGGCAAGGAGGACACCGAGGGTGACGAGGAGTCCGGCAGCCGCGGCCGATGCGCGTGGGAGTTCAGCGTCTCGACCAATGGCGGGACTGGCCCCGCGACGGTGACCGTGACCGTTCGAGACGGCGATCGGACCGGCTCCCGAGACGCGCGATTCGAGATCACCCGCGCGTGAGCCCGTCCTGGTCAAGGGCGGCGCGCCGGCGCCGTTTCGCGCTGCCGGTCGCGCCCGTCCTGGCGCTGCTGCTCCTCTCCGCCGCCCTGGCACCGCCAGTCGCCGCCCAGTCCATGACCGTCCTACTGTACTTCTCCGAGACGGGCTTCGGGGTCGACGAGCCACGAATCGCCGACTACTTCGAGCGGCGCGGGCGGGTCAAGACCTTTGGTTATCCGACGTCGCGGACGTTCCGCCTGCTCGGGCTGCCGACGCAGTTCTTCCAGCGCGGCATCCTCCAGGTGGGTGCCGACGGAGCGGTCCGCTCCGTGAACCTGCTCGACGAGGGGCTCCTGGCCTACACTCGCGTCAACGGGTCGACCTTCCCGGCCGCCGATGAGCGACTGGCGGCCGCGGCGCCGACGCCCAGCCAGCCTAGCTACGCGGCGTCCGTCGTCGAGTTCGTGCGGCAGAACGCGCCCGAGACGTTCAACGGCGAGCCGGTCCGATTCTTCTCCACGTTCAACACGACCGTGAGTCTGGCGGACGCCTTTCCGCGTGGTGGGGCTAGCGCAGGGCTGTTGCCGCTGCTGAATCTGGAGATCTGGGGGGTGCCGACATCGCCGCCGGTCCAGGATCCCACCAACAGTAGCTTCATCTACCAGCGCTTCCAACGCGGCATCATGCACTACGACGCGGGCTGCCGTTGCACGCAGGGGCTCCTCCTCGCCGACTATTTCAAGGCGATCATCACCGGCGAGAACCTCCCTCCCGACCTCGCCGAGCAGGCGCGCTCGAGCCCTTTCCTCCGAATCTACAGCGCGGATCGTCCGAATGGACTATCCCGCGCCGGAGCCCTGCCGGACAGCGACCTCCGTGAGGCGTTCGTGCGCCAGCCCGCGCCAACGGTCGCCTCCGCCCCGACAGCCCCGACAGCCAGAGGGCCGTTGCGGAGTCGCCTGCGCGTCGATCAAGGGCTCTGGGCGGCGATCGACGCGCTCGAGGCGGCCGGCAGCCTGAGCGCCCTCAACGCCATGATCCGCACCGGGACCGAGATCCGCTTCGGCGAGCTGCCCCCGGGCCATCACGCGCGCTATTTCCGAGAAGGCGGAGGAACTCGCCGACCGGCCGTCTTCGTGATTACGGTGGACCAGCGTTGGCGGGGCGCCGACGCAAAGGCCCTGGCGGCAATCATCGCTCATGAGGGCAAGCATCTCGAGGACGATCTGGCCGGCGCGGAGCCTACTGATGTTCAGGGCTGCATTGACTTCGAGATCCGAGCCTTTACGGAGCAGTCGCTCGTCTGGCAGACGCTCGCTGGGCCCAACGGCAAGCTAACCCCCACTGACCGCCTCGATCAGGAGCTGAACGACTGGCTGGCGGTGTACCGCCGCAGCCCGAGCGAGATGGCGGAGCGCATCCGCACCCTGTATCGGGAGCTCTGTGCCTGATCCGTTTCCCCGATAGTCCCCAGGCGCTGAGAGGGGACACGTATGGGCAGTTCGCGAACCCGCCCCTAAGTCGGGGGCCGAAGAAGGGTGGAGCTGCCTACGGCTTCTTCTCGCCGCGCCGCAAGACCGCCCCGAGCTTGCCGGGGAAGAACAGGCTCTGGGGCTTGAGATCTTCGGTGGAGACGGCGGGCGCTTCGTCTGCGCCGCGGCCGGCGAGCCACTCGTGATGGAGCCGCTGGGCCTCGCCGAACTGCTCGAAGATCGTCTCGTCCCCGCGCTCGATGGCGGCGCGCAGGCTCGCCAGCTCGTCGCCAATGCGGTCGATCTGTCGGATCACCTGCTCGCGGTTGGTCAGGCAGATGTCGGCGAACATCCGCGGATCGCCATCGGCCAGGTGCGTCGCGGTAGCGAAGCCGCCAGCCGCCACGGTCCGGGCCTCGCGCCAGCCGCGATCGGTTGCCACGCTCCGCATCAGCGTGGTCGCCAGCAGATAGGGCAGGTGGCTGATCCCGGCGACCAGACCGTCATGCTCGTCCGGCTCGACGAAATAGGGGACCGCGCCGATCGCCTCGACCAGCTTGACGATCCGCTCGACGGCGCCGGTGTCGGCCGACACGGCCGGTGAGAGGCAGTAGACGGCGTTCTCGAACAGATCGGCCGTGGCTTCGTAGGCGCCGGCGGTCGCTCGTCCGGTCATTGGGTGGCCCCCAACGAAGCTGACGCCACTCGGCAGGAGCCGCTCGGCCCAGGCCATGACCTGACGCTTGGTCGAGCCGGTGTCGGTGACGACGGCGCCCGGCCGCAACAGTGGCGCGATCTCTGCGAAGATCAGCTCCGTCGCTCGGACCGGCGTCGCGACGATCGCAAGGTCGGCGTCGCGGACGGCCTCGGCCAGGTTGCCGGTCGCCTTGTCGACGCCCTTCCGACTGCTGGCGCCGCGGCGGCTCTCCCCGCTGAGGTCGAAGCCGACGATCCGTGGGGGCGGCGTCAGGCGCTTGAGCGCCATCCCGAGCGACGTCCCGATCAATCCGGTCCCCAGGATGGCGACCTGCTCGAACGCGATCTTGGCCACCGCTCTACCTCCCAAATACCAGCACCGCGATCGCGCGGTTAATCGGGCCGAGGATGATGCCGATGATGTTCGGCCCGCCCAGCGTCGGCAAGAAGATGAGCCCCAGCAGGATCATCGGCCCGTAGTCCTGCAGTGGCTGGAGCGCGCGACCCATCCGGGCCGGCAGGATCCCCTGGAGGACGCCGAATCCATCCAGCGGCGGGATCGGAATCAGATTAAAGGCCGCCAGGAGGATGTTCGTCCGGATGAGGATGTCCAGGATCGCTCCCTCAAGCGGATCTGGCCGCAGGCCGAACCGCAGCGGGAGACTTAGCGCCAGCGCCAGCAGTATGTTCGCGAGCGGGCCGGCGAAGGAGACCGCAGCCGAGCCGAGCGCCTGATTGCCCTTGAGGTTGTTCGGGTTGAAGAGGACCGGCTTGCCCCAGCCGAATTGGGCGATCAAGAACAGCAGCGACCCCATTGGGTCCAGGTGACTGAGCGGGTTCAGGGTGAGCCGCCCCATGATCTTCGGGGTCAGGTCGCCCAGCACGTGAGCCACGAGCGCATGGTTGAATTCGTGGACCGTCACCGCCACGACGATCGCGACCAGGAAGATGGCGAACTCACGCGGATTCGCGAAGGGATCCCCGCGCATCTGCGAGAGGAACAGAGCCACGATGGCGACCAGGATGAGGATGTCTCGGGAGCTGAAGCGTTGCATGGTGCGGCGGAAGGATAGCAGGCGCAGCAAAACGCTAACAGTGATTCGCGATCAGCAAGCAGACAGTGCTCCGGCCCTATCGCGTCGGGTCGGTTCGCGGACCGCCGCTACGGCTAGCGTGGAGCGAGGTAGAGGATCGCCAGGGTCAGCAGGGCCCAGGTGATGACGGTGCCCAGGAGACCGGGGTCGACCAGCAGCATGTCTTCGGGCGCCCCGCCCTGACGCTTGATGCGCAGCAGGTACAGGTAGCGAAAGATCCCGTACAGGACAAGCGGGATCGTCAGCATCATCGAATGGTCGGGGGGGAGGGTCTCGGCGGAGAACGTGTAGAGCGAGTAAGCCATGATCGTCGCCGAAGCGACGATCAGGATGAGCTGATCGACCAGCTCGAGGGTATACTGGCCGAGGTTCTTGCGGTGGCCGGCGGCGTCGTCGTCGAGCAGCACCAGCTCGTGGCGGCGCTTGCCGAGCGCGAGCAGGAGCGAGCCGAGGACGGTGCAGACATAGAGCCAGGGCGAGGCCGGCACGCCGATGACGACCGCGCCGCCGACCGCCCGCAGGACGAAGCCGGCCGAGATGGCGAAGATGTCGATCAGGACCAGGTGCTTGAGCCAGACGCTGTAGCTGGTCGTCAGCAGGAGGTAGCCGAGGGCCACCAGGCCGAAGGACGGTCGCAACGCAAAGGCGCCGGCTAGTCCGGCCGCCGACAAGACCAGGGCACTGCCCGCCGCCAGCCCCGTCGGCACCCGGCCCGAGGCGATCGGCCGCAGCTTCTTGGTAGGATGAAGACGGTCCGCGGTCAGGTCGCGGAGGTCGTTCCAGAGATAGCCGGCGCTCGAGAGGGCGCAGAAGACGGCGAATGCCCCGAGGGTCAGCGCCACCGTGCGCTCGTTGCCGAGGCGATAGGCGAACACGAGGCCCACGAAGACGAGGAGATTCTTGGTCCACTGCTTCGGTCGAAGGGCCTGAAGCAGGGCAAGGGGGAGCCCGAGGTGCAGATTGATCCCGTGGCTGATGAGCGACGGTCGTTCGCTCAAGCGTGCTTCCAGATCATGTTCAACGGCGCCCCTCGATGATAGGTGACCACTTTTTCGGGTCGCAATCCAGGCGGCTGGGCCGCGCGTTGGCGGCGCGCCCGTGGCTGCGGGCCGTCGCGCCTGCGCTGGCGCTGTTCAGCGTCTCGCTCCTGCTCCGGCTGCCATTCGTCTCGAGCGCCCTGGTCAATTGGGATGCCGTCCAGTTCGCGCTGGCGACTCGCTCGTTCGACCTCGAACGCCACCAGCCCCACCCACCCGGCTACATCCTGTACGTGTCCTGGGGGCGAGTGCTCTCGTGGGTCACCGGCGATCCAAACCTTTCCTTCGTCCTGACCAGTCTCGTCGCCAGCAGTCTCTCGGTCGCGCTGCTCTATCAGCTCGGCCGCGAGATGGTCGGCGCGCGGACGGCCCTGGTCGCGGCGGCGCTGTTTGCCACGTCACCACTGCTCTGGTACTACAGCGTCGTCGCTCTGACCTACGCGGTTGAGGCCTGCTTCCTGCTGGTCGTCGTCTGGCTGTGCTGGCGCTCCCTGGCCCCGCGCCCCTCGCCCTCTCCACCTGCCTCCGCATCCCTCATCCTCTGGTCGGCCCTGGCGCTGGGCCTGGCCGGCGGGGTGCGCCAGTCAACGCTGGTGCTGATCCTGCCGCTCTGGCTCTTCGCCGCGGCCCGGGCCGGTCAGCGGCCCTTCTGGGGTGGTCTGGCCGTGCTCAGCGCGACTTGCCTGCTCTGGCTGGCGCCGCTCGTCTACCTCTCCGGCGGACCAGTCCAGTATGTCACGACTGGCCTGGACCTACTGGTATTCGTCGGCGAGCGGACTTCGGTGCTCTACGGCGGAGTCGGCGGCGTGCTCGAGAACCTCGCCTACGTCGGGGCAGGGCTGCTGATCGGGCTCAATCTGGGCCTGGTCGTCTTCCTCGCTTGTCTTGGTGGCGCGGCGCGGGTCCGGCTCGCGCGGCGGCAGTGGGCGATCCTCGCCGTCTGGGGTGGTCCCCCGATGGCTGTCTTCGTCTTCGGCCACACCGGGCAGCCTGGCTATCTGCTGCTGGTCCTGCCCGCGCTCTGCCTGCTGCTCGCGCTGTACGTCGAGGCGCTCGGGCAGCGCCTGACTCGGCCGCTCCGTCTCCGGCCCGGCGTGGCGACGACCCTGATGGTCGCCGTCCTGGCCAGCGCCCACGTCGCCACCGTCCTCGTGGCGCCGGCCACCGCCCACGCCATCTTGCGGGACCCGATCGCCGCGGCGATGGTCGACGTGCGCGACAACGATCGTTTCTGGGACGAGGTCCCCGCGTTCGTCGGGCGTTTCAACCCGGAGGACGTGATCCTGATCGCCGAGGCGAGCCCCTGGGGTAGCTTCCGACACGCCGGTTACTACCTCCCCAACTACCGAGTCTACGGCCTCGGCAACGATCGCCGGGGCCGATTTGGGTGGCTCTTCAGCGCCTTTCGTGGCTCGACCAACTACTCGCTGGAGGGGCTGGCGCGCGCACGGCGGCTGTTGCCCCGACCGTACGATGCCCGCTTCGCGATCATCCTCGACCCACAGCTTGCCCGGACGCTGGTCCAGCGCGAACTGCTCGTGGAGACGATCGCCACGCCGTATCGTTCGATCTACGTGCTCGACCTGGCTCGGGTCGAGGTCATGTCGTTTGCCTACGGGCAGACCTTCCTGCACGGCCCAACTCTCGAATCGCGCGAGACCATCCCACTCGCGATTCGCGACCTCCGGCTCCACGCCGACCCGGAGTGATGGAGTCACCGGTCGCCCCGTCACCCGTGGGTGGCGGCCCCCGTTGCTCATGATAGACCTCGCCACGGTGGCGGTCCGCTCGGATCGAGGGTGGGCAGGACAATGATGCTACGGGAAGCCCTGCATGGGCGCGCCGACTGCGCGACGCTGTCAGATGAAGCTCAGGCGTTTCTTGGCCGAGTCCGGCGCACGATCTGGGTCGGCTCGGTCGCCCTCGTGCTGCTCAGCGCCGTGGTGCATCGCCTCCTGGGCATGGCGGTCGCGGATGCATTCGCCCAGGCGATCGGCCAGGGGGTCGTGTTCGCGGGTTCCTCGTTCGCGATGGTCCTCATGCTCAACCGGCTGGCTATTGGCCTGTCCCGACCACCTGGCGCTGCCGAACGAGCGGTCCAGCGGCGGGTCAAGCGGTTGGAAAACGTCGTTCTGGCGACCAGA
>JACCZL010000312.1 GCA_013695975.1 Chloroflexota bacterium | reverse complement strand
GCTCGGCGCCCTCGCCGCCGTCGGGGGGTTCGAGATCGCCGGCCTGGTCGGGGCGATCGTCGGCGCCGCCGCCGCTCGACGTCCGGTGCTCCTCGACGGCCTGATCGCCGGCGCCGCCGCCCTGGTCGCGGTCGGCCTCTGCCCCGCGGTCCGCCCTTATCTGATCGCCTCACACCGGTCGCCAGAACCCGGCCACCGGGTTGCCCTGGAGTACCTCGAGCTCGAGCCATTGATCGAGCTCGGCCTGCGCCTGGGTGAAGGGAGCGGGGCGGCAATCGCGCTCCACCTTGTCCGCCTGGCCTGCCGTCTGCCCCGCGAGATGGCGACCTTCGCGGAGGCCGGCGTGTCCCGCCAGAGCGCCCCGCCCGCGATCCCAGCGGGCGACATGCCCGGCCGACCGGGCTGATGGTCAAACGCTCGTTAGCCCCGGTCCTGATGGTCCAGGGGACGGCCTCCCACGTCGGCAAGAGCATCCTGACGACGGCGCTTTGCCGCATCTTCCGTCAAAAGGGGCTGAGGGTCGCGCCGTTCAAGGCCCAGAACATGGCGCTCAACTCCTTCGTCGCTGTCGAGGGAGGCGAGATCGGGCGCGCTCAGGCGGTGCAGGCGGAGGCGGCGGGCATCGAAGCGTCGATTGACATGAACCCGATCCTCCTCAAGCCAGAAGGCGACGCCAGAGCCCAGGTCGTCGTCAACGGTCGCTCGACCGGGTCCATGGCGGCGGCCGACTACTATCGAACCAAGTCCTCGCTCTGGCCGGTCGTCGTCGAGGCGCTCACCAGGCTGCGTGCGCGCGTCGACCTGGTCGTCGCCGAGGGGGCCGGCAGTCCGGCTGAGATCAACTTGCGGCATGCCGACCTGGCGAACATGCGGGTCGCCCTCCACACGCGGGCACCCGTCCTGCTGGTCGGCGACATCGAACGCGGCGGGGTCTTCGCCGCCCTGGTCGGAACGCTCGCGCTGCTCGAGCCCGAGGAGCGTGCCCTGGTCTGTGGCCTCGCCATCAACAAGTTCCGAGGCGATCCGGCGATCCTCGACTCGGGCTTGAGCTTGCTGGAGCAGCGCACTGGCGTGCCCGTGCTCGGGGTCATCCCCTATTTGCACGACCTCGATCTGCCGGAGGAGGACTCGCTGGCCCTCGATGGACGCGGCGCGCCTGCCGAAGCGGGGACTCTGGACGTGGTGGTCGTGCGACTCCCCCGCATCGCCAACTTCGACGACTTCGGACCACTCGCCGCTGAACCGTCGGTCTCCGTGCGTTACGCCGATCAAGTCGGGCATGTGGGACAGCCCGATCTAATCATTCTGCCCGGCACCAAGACCACCCTGCCCGATCTCGCCTGGCTACGGCAGACTGGCCTGGCGGGTCAGATTACGGCGCTCGCCGCTCGCGGCACGCCTATCCTGGGCATTTGCGGGGGCTTCCAGATGCTCGGGGAGCGCATTCTGGACCCGACGCGATCCGAGTCGGCCGAGACCGGAGCGGACGGGCTCGGGCTGCTGTCGGTCCGAACGACGTTCGCGACGACGAAGCAGACCTGCCGCGTCACCGGCACCGTCATCGCCGCGCGGGGTCCCTTCGCCGCCGCGGCGGGAGCAGCCATAGCCGGGTACGAGATCCACATGGGCCAGACCGAGCAGCTCGAGGCGGCGAGCCCGCTCTTCACGGTCTCTGAGCGATCGAACGTCGCGACCGAGGACCGCGACGGGCTTGTCTCGCCAAATGGCCTCGTCCTGGGCTCATACCTGCATGGACTCTTCGACAACGACATGGTCCGCCAGGCGCTGGTAGGCTGGCTGCTGGAGCGCAAGGGCGAGCGCCCCGCCCCCGCTTTCAAGGCCGTCGATCGCGCCCGACAGTACGACGACCTCGCCGACGCGGTCCGCCGATCGCTCGACGTCCGCCAGTTGGAGGTCGCTTGCAAATTGGCCTAGCCCCAGTGCGCCTCATGCACTCATCTCCGACACTTACCAGGGCCCCAGCCTCGGCCGTACAATAGGCGCGACGCCAGGCCCGCAGGAGAAGATCCGTGGTCATACCCGCCCGCCGTGGCGCTGCCGCCGCGGTTCACGAGCCTATTTCCGAAGTCGCCCGGGTACTCGGCGTCGATCCCGGTTTGACTCGAACGGGTTGGGCCGTCGTGGTCGCCGACGGCCAGCGTTATCGGGCCATCGACGCGGGGGTCATCGCGCCGCGCGCCAGCGCCCAGCTTGGCAGCCGCCTGGCGGAGGGCTATGCTCGTTTTACCACGCTGCTCGAGGTGCATCGGCCAGACCTGGTGGTCATCGAAGATCTGTTTACGACCCCGCGGTTCCCGAAGGCCGCGCTCAAGATGGCGCATCTGCGGGGCGTGCTCTGTCTCGCGGCCGAGCTTGCCGCTGTCCCGGTCCTCCCGTTGACCGCCACGACCGTCAAGCAGCGCCTCACCGGCAACGGTCACGCCTCCAAGGAGCAAGTCCAGCGGGTCGCCTTTCACCTGTGCGACATCGAGGCCGTCCGGGTCGCGAGCGACCTGAGCGACGCCATCGCGCTGGCGATCGCCGGCCTCCACCAGTTGCGCGCCCTCTCCGGCGGCCAGCTCACGGGGCGATGATCGCGGCGCTGCGGGGGGCCTTCCGCGGGCGGAGCGGCGAGGCGATCGTCGTCGACGTCAACGGCGTCGGCTATGAGGTCGTGCTGCCGCCCATCGTCGAGCAGGCGCTCGGGCCGCTCGCCGAGGGCGCGCCCCTCGACCTGAAGATCGCCTACCTTGCCACGCGCGACCAGCCGACGCCGGTCCTCTACGGCTTCGCCCGCGAGGAGGAGCGCCAGTTCTGGCTGCTCCTCAAGTCGGTCACGCGGGTCGGTCCGCGAGGGGCCGCCCGTGCGATGGTCCTGCCGATCAATCGCATCGCCCAGGCCATCCAGGAGCAGAACACGCGGCTCGTCGACAGCCTGCCGGGCATCAGCGCCGCCGGGGCTGAGAAGATCGTCGCTACCCTGCGCCAGAAGGTGGCCGGCTTCGCTGCCCTCGAGGAAACGGCGACCGCTCGGCTGCCGTCAACCGACGACGAGCTGAAGCGCCTGGCAGTCGAGCTGCTGGTCGAGATGGGGATCAAGCGTCCCGACGCCACCCGCGACGTGGCCCGTCTCCTCAAGGCTCAGCCGGAGCTGCGGGCCGTCGAGGACGTCGTGATGGAATACTTCCGCCAGTAACTGGAGGGGTGTGTGAGCCTCGACCGACTCGTCTCGCCCGGACCGCTCCCCGACGACGATGATCCCGGCACCGCGCTGCGGCCGTCGTCGCTCGACAACTTCGTCGGCCAGGCCACGATCAAGGAGCGGCTCGCCATCGCCATCACGGCCGCCCAGGAACGCGACGAGCCGCTCGAGCACGTCCTCTTTCACGGCCCGCCGGGCCTGGGCAAGACCAGTCTGGCCCACATCATCGCCAACGAGATGGACGGCAAGCTGGTCACGACTTCGGGTCCGGCCCTCGAGAAGACCGCCGATCTGATGGGCATGCTGACCAACCTCCAGCTCGGCGACGTCCTCTTTGTCGACGAGATCCACCGCACGCCGCGCTCGATCGAGGAGTATCTCTACCCGGCGATGGAGGATTTCGCCGTCGATTTCATCCTCGACAAGGGCCCGTTCGCCAAGGCGATACGCCTGCCGCTGAAGCGCTTCACCCTGGTCGGGGCGACGACCCGCGCCGGGCTCCTCTCCTCGCCGCTCCGTGACCGCTTCGGGCTCTACTTCCACCTCGACTTCTACACCCCGGCCGAGCTGGAGGCGATCGTTTGGCGCTCGGCCGGCCTGCTCGGCGTCGAGATCGTGGCGGAGGCGGCGGCCGAGCTGGCGCGCCGCTCGCGCGGCACCCCACGGATCGCCAACCGCCTGCTGCGGCGCGTCCGCGACTACGCCCAGGTCAAGGGCCACGCCCCGGTCTCGCTCGAGGTTGCCCAGGCTTCGCTCCAGCTCGAAGGTGTCGACGACGAGGGGCTCGATGAGCTGGACCGCAAGGTGCTGCGGGCGATCGTGACGCGCTACAACGGCGGTCCCGTCGGCATCGAGGCCCTCGCCGCGACGCTCCAGGAGGAGACCGACACCCTCACCGACGTCGTCGAGCCCTACCTCCTCCAGCAAGGGTTCCTCGTCCGCACCTCGACCGGCCGACGAGCAACGCCGCGCGCCTATGCCCACCTTGGCGTCGAGCCCCCCCGCCGCGTCGATCAGCAACCCCTACCGCTCTGACCGCCTTGCTGCCATTCTGTACTCCGTGCCGTCATTCTGAGCGAAGCGAAGAATCTCGGTCCTCGAGTTCGGGCACCGAGATTCTTCGCTTCGCTCAGAATGACAGTGGAGGCTCAGCATGACATTGGAGGTCCTGCGCAGCGCCGACTCATCGGCACCACTCACTTGACTCGGCGATAGGGCGGGTAGAAAAGGGCGGCGCCCAGGACCACCAGGACGACCACGACGCCGAAGCTGGCCACCGCCGTCCGCGCTCCGACCTGCTCCGTCAGCCACGAGAGTGGGAGCGCCGCCACCGGCGTGACCGCGAACGTGAGCAGATAGACGCTGAGGACTCGGCCGTACAGCCGGGGCTCGGTGTTGCCCATGATCAGCGTGCTGTTGAACGCGATGTAGGCCGCCGACGCGAAGCCGACGAGCAACATCAGGAACACCGCGACGGCGAAGGTCGGAGCGAGCGCGAAGCCGACCAACGCCAACCCGAACCCGGTGCCGCAGGCGATCTGGAGCAGGGCCGGCCGAGCCAGGCCCGACGACGCCGCCACGAAGAGCGAGCCGGCCAGCGCCCCGAGCCCGTTCGCGCCCATCATGATCCCCAGCCCGATCGGACCAACCTCGAACACCCGCTCTGAGAACACCGGCATGAGGTGCTGGTACGGCATGCCGAAGAAGAGCGTCACGCAGGCGAGGCTCAGCAGGACGAGCAGCATCGGGGACGAGCGAATGTAGCGGAGCCCCTCGAGTAAGCGATCGCGAGCGTCCATCTCTGACTCCGACGCGGACTCGACCGCGGGGGGGACCGGCGGCAGGCGCACCAGCGCGACGAGCACCAGGCAGTACAACGCCGTCATCAGCCCGAACACGCCGTTGACGCCGACTGCCGCGACCGCGAGCAAGGGACCGGCGACCGCCGGCCCGGCAATTCGGCAGAAGTTGACCCCGGCGTTGTTGAGGGCAACCGCGCTGCGGAGCAGCCGCCGCCCGACGACCTGGGCGGCATAGGTTTGGCGGGCTGGCATGTTGAAGGAGAAGGCGATGCCCTGGACGAACGCAAAGATCGCGAGGTGCCAGACTTCGAGGAGGCCCGCCAAA
>JACCZL010000288.1 GCA_013695975.1 Chloroflexota bacterium | reverse complement strand
CCACGATCCAGCAGATGGTCGACCTCCAGCCGAGTCAGGCGTCGTACGGGCGGGTATCCTACCTGCGCGAGCTGCACGGGGACGTCCCCGGCGCGATCGAGGCGATGCGCCTCGCCGTCGACGCCGGTCTCCCCGGGACCGAGGGCACCGAGTGGACCCGCGTCCAGCTCGGCCACCTGTACTTCAACAGCGGCGACCTCGAGCGCGCCGAGTCGGCCTACCGCCAAGCGCTGGCGCTGCACCCCGGGTACATCCACGCCAGCGGCGGCCTCGCCCGGGTGGCGGCCGCTCGCGGCGACTACGACACCGCGATCCGACGGTATGCCGAGGCCACCGAGGTCATCCCGGTGCTCGAGCTCGTGATCCGCCTCGCCGAGGTGTATCGCGCCGCCGGACGCCCCGAAGACGCGGCCCACCAGGAGCAGCTCGTCTGGGTCCAGCAGCAACTGAACGCCGCCAACGGTGTGGACACCGACCTGGAGATGGCGCTCTTCGACGCCGATCACGGCGTCGACGTCGAGCGTGCCGTGAGGCGAGCCCGCGAGCAGCGGGCGACGCGTCGGAGCATTCAGGTGGCTGACACCCTGGGCTGGACGCTTTACAAGGGCGGTGACTGCCGGACCGCGGATAGCTACGCCCGTGAAGCGTTGCGCCTCGGAACCCGCGACGCGCTCATGTTCTTCCACGCTGGGTCGATCGCCGAGTGCGCCGGCGATCGGGATCGCGCCGCGCGGCTGCTGGGCGAGGCGCTGGCGATCAACCCGTACTTCTCGGTTCGCTTCGCTCCGGAGGCGCAGCGCGCGCTCCAGAGCTTGACTGCGTCCTCGGGAGGTCGACCGTGACACGACTGGTCCGTCCCGCGGCGCTGACGCTGCTTCTGCTGCTCGCGGCACCGACGATCGCCCTGGCGCACCCACTGGGCAACTTCACCGTCAACCACTACAGCCGTCTCGAGCCCGCGGGCAACGGGGTGCGGGTGATGTACATCCTGGACATGGCGGAAATCCCAACCTTTCAGGAGCAGCCGAAGATCGACGCCGACCGGGACGGCCGGCTCAGCGACGAGGAGCGGGATCGGTACGCCGACGAGCGGGCCGACGAGCTGCGCCGCAACCTCCATCTGAGGCTAGATGGCGCGCCCACTACCCTGCGTCTGGAGAACCGGTCCCTGAGCTTTCCGCCGGGGCAAGGCGGTCTGGATACGCTTCGGCTCGAGGTCGTGTACGCGGCGGAGCTCCCAAGCGACCCCCGAGGCCCGATCCAGTTGACCTATCGCGACGACAACAGCCCCAACCGAATCGGCTGGCGCGAGATCGTGGCGCGCCCCGGTACGGTCGGCACCCAGATCCAACAGGCCAGCGTCCCTACCGACGACCAGAGCGACGAGCTGCGCAGCTATCCGGAAGACCTGCTCAACAGTCCGCTCAATGTCCGCGAGGCCCGTCTGACCTTCGTTCCCGGAACCGTGGCCGCCGGTCCTCTGGCGGCCGCCGGTCCGCGGGTCGTCGAGCGAAGCAAGGATGTCTACGCCGAGCTGGCGGCCGCCGAAGACCTGTCGCTACCCGTGATCCTATTCTCCCTGGTCACCGCCACCGTGCTCGGGGCGTTGCACGCCCTGTCTCCGGGCCACGGGAAGACCGTCGTGGCCGCGTACCTGATCGGGTCGCGCGGGACCGCCAGGCACGCCGTGTTCCTCGGCGCAACCGTCACCGCCACCCACACGATCGGAGTCTACGCGTTGGGCCTGGTGACGCTCTACTTGTCCCAGTACGTGCTGCCCGAGCGGCTCTACCCGATCTTGCAGATCACCTCGGGCCTGCTCGTGGTGGGCATCGGCGTGGTGCTGTTTGTCAGTCGGCTGCGTGGGGCGCTGGCGCAGCGTCGCCCTCGAAGCGACCAGTGGGAGGTGGATCGCGGCCATCCACACAGCCGCGGCCACGATCACGACCACGACCATGCGGACGGACACGATCATCCGGACGACCACGCGCATGACCACGCCCATCCGCACGACCACCGCCACGACGACGCTGTCGACGAGCGCGCACACGCCCTCGCGCTCGTCGGTGTTGGCCAGGCACACGGCCAGCCGACCGGGCAGTGGCGAGTCGAACGTGGCGAGGTGCGCCTTCCCGCGACCGACCCGGCAGCACTCACCCACAGCCATGGCGGTCGGCCACACGCACATCTGCCGCCGGGGGCGGATGGTCAGCAGGTCACCTGGCGCAGTTTGCTGGCGCTCGGCGTCTCGGGTGGGCTACTCCCGTGCCCCTCGGCGCTGGTCGTCCTCTTGAGTGCCATCGCGCTCCATCGAGTCGCGTTCGGGTTGTTGCTCATCGTAGCCTTCAGCCTCGGGCTGGCGGCGGTGCTGGTGGGGATCGGACTGCTGCTGGTCTACACGGGCCGCTTCCTCCAGCGGCTGAGCTTCCGCCCCGGCCTGACCACCCGCCTGCTGCCGGTAGCCAGCGCCCTGCTCGTCGTCGTGGCCGGCCTGGTGATTACCATCGAAGCCCTGCCGTAGCTGTTCCTCCTCCCACTGTCTGGGCGAGGTCACCCGGGCGTGGCGAGTTGGGCTCAGCCGGGCACATGGACCGCGGCGCGCTCTTCCAATGTGACCGCTCCTACTGACCAACCGGCTACAGACTCCACCATCCCCGCCAGGGCGTAGAGCTGGGCGTACATCATGATCCAGTGGTAGGTGTGGGCGTTCGGCGGCAGGGCCATGATCGACAAGCCGCCGAAGCGCTCACGCCCTGCCTGGAGCCCGGCCTGGTAGAGGATCTCGAGCAGCTCCTCGACGCTGATCCCGAGCGGCTCGTCGCCATAGTCGGGCGAGACGCCCATCGACAGGACATCCGCGTCGATGCCGATCCAGAGCTTCTCGACCCCGGCGAGCGCCCGGCTCGCCGCCTCTCGGCACAGCTTGTCGACGCGCCGCCACCCGGCCGCGAGTCCGGGGCCGGCGCGGCCCAGGGGATCCCCAGGAACGCGACGTCGGCCTGGGCCAGGTCACTCGGCGACTCGGCCAGCAGCGCGCCGTACACGGTCGGGATCGCGCCATACAGTCGCGGCACCAGCGGCCGCGTCACCGGCGCCGTCGGTCGCCTGGGCCAGATGTAGCCGTCCAACTGGTCTCCTGATTGCGCGCAGGCGGCAAGGCCGAGCTCACCTTCGAGGTGGTCGACGAGCTGGCGGAGCGGGGGTTACCAGACCTCGCGGAGGTCGAGGACGAAGCCCGGCAGGAGCGGGTCACCCGAGAGCGTGTCCGGGTTTTCGCGGCGCTCGACCGGCTGGTCCGGGCGATAGATGTAGACATGGCGGGGCTCCGGGTCGAGCAGCCAGCCGAGCCGGGCGCCGTTGGCGATCCACTCCTCCATCTTGTCCAGGAGGTCGCGGAGCCGATCCGAGGGCGAGCGAAGCTCGATTACGAAGTCGGGGCAGAGCGGGACGAATTTCTTCCGATCTTCGGGCGGGATGGCTTCCCACCGCGAGCGCCGGACCCAGGCGGCATCGGCGGCGCGCACGGCACCGTTCGGGAGGCGAAAGCCTCCGGAGGGACTGAAAAAGACGCCGGTCCCGTCGCGCTTCGCCCAGTTCCCCACTTGCCTGGTGATCTCACCCTCTTCCTGGCTGGTATCGCCTCCCGCCGGTGACGTGAGCAGTAGCTCCCCTCGTGCGTTGCGCTCGATCCTGAGCTCGTGGTTGATCGCGCAGAGCGCGAGCAGTTGATCGTCGGAGAGATCGACGACAGGCTTCAGCCGGAGGACCAGCGGCAGGCTCGTCTCGTCGGTCGACGCCGCGCGACCGGGAGCGACCTTCTCGATGTCAATCGTCA
>JACCZL010000286.1 GCA_013695975.1 Chloroflexota bacterium | reverse complement strand
GGACGATTGAGCCTGGCGGCGATGGTCAAGTGGAACGGCGCAAACTCGCGGCCGCCCCACGCCTTCCCGACCGTGAACGCGTTGAACGCCTCGTGGTCCACCAGGAAGAAGTCGACGCCGTACCGCTCGACCAGACCGGCCAGGCGCTTGGTCCCCTCGTCGTAATAGGCGTCGATCAGGTCTTCCATCCGCTGTCTCACCTCGCCGTAATACCCGGGGTGGTAAGCGAGGGCGTACTCGCGGGCGACGAGGATCCGACGGCCGGTCATCGCGGGCACCCAATCGGCATCGTGGGGGACGGCCGCGACCAGGAGGTCCTTCGGCTGGTCGCGCAGGTAGGCGGTGATCGCGGGGTGGCGATCGGGCTGGAACTCGCCGCGGTACTCGGCCGGATAGAGCGCCACGCCGATGGCGAACAGGACCGCCAGGGCGGCGGCGAGCCGGCCGGGGCGGGCGGGCCGGACGCGCGCGGCGGCCTCCTGGAACAGGATCGCCAGGGCCAGCCCGGCCGCCACGGACAGGACCAGCGGCACGCTCCACTGGACGTAGCGGGACGGCAGGTACAGCCGGAAGAGGAGCAGGTGGGCCAGGAGGAAGAGCGCGAACGACGCGGCGAGGAGCCGGACGAGGATGGTGAGCTGTCCGTCGAGCAGGCGGGCGGCGGGCAGTCGCCGCCGGAAGCGGAGCGCCAGCGGCAGCAGCGCGGCGAGCGCGGCGTACTCGAAGAGGACCGGTATCTGGGGGAAGAGTGCGTCGGAGACCCGCAGGTTGAGTCCGCTGCGATAGCTCTCGAGCCAGAATTTGTAGGCCCCCGGTACGAAGTAGGCGTTCCTCCCTTTCGGACCAAACTCCGGCATCGTCCGCGCCTCGGCGGCCGTGATCGCGGGCCCGTACGGCGAGCCGGCCAGCAGGTCCGGCAGCAGCGCCATGCCGACCAGGACGATGGCGGCGAGGGTCATGACCCAGGCCGACCGCTCCCGCACCAGCTTCGGCCGCCGTCCCTCGAAGCGCACCAGGCGCGCGCCGAGGAGCGCCACGCCGAGCACCCCACCGATCGGGTACACCAGCGCCGCCAGGAGAGTCACACCGACGGCGACGGCCGACCGCCCCGCCACGAGCGCCCAGAGCAGCGCGGTCAGCGTCGGCATCAGGAACGCGCGCGGGGTTGCCGACGAGAGGTCGTCATACTGCCAGAGGTACCAGCTCAGGAGGACGGTCGCCAGGAACGCCGCGGCGGGCGACGGGTGGAGGCGGCGGACCAGCAGGAAGGTGAACAGCGCCGTCACGCCGCCGAGCAGCGGCGGCAGGAGCTTGCTCGCGAGGAGCGGGTCGACCGCCCGCGTGAGCGTCCAGTAGATCGCGGTGTAGCCGACCGGCGCGAGCGACTGGAAGTAGTCGGCGAAGAGGTCGTCACGGAGCAGCTCCGGGTCGCGGAAGCGGAGCATCCAGAAGACGTGCTGGAGCGCGTCGTCCTGGATGGCCCCACTGAGAAAGGCTGGCGCCATCGTCCGTGCCGTGAACAGGAGCGTCAGCGCGAGCGCGCCAGCCAGCCAGAGACGCTCCCGCGCTGCGCCGGCGCGGGACCGCCGATCCCACGCCGCGCCCCGGTCGGCGTCCTCGAGGCCCGCCTGCCTCGCGACGCCAACGCTCACGGCCGCGGGAAGGAGGCCGCGGGGACGTTCGGCAGTCTTCATCGCGAGGAAGGGTACACGAGCAGGGTGATCATCGTTGCGCGGAGCACCTTCGCGCCAGGGATGATCGCCTCGGCGCGGCGCTGTGGACGGAGAACTCTCACCCTAACCCTCTCCCACTGGGAGAGGGAGAAACGCGACATCGGTTCTCGGCCTTGAGCTGGCCGCACGCGGCGGCGATGTCGCGCCCGCGGCTCGCGCGGATCGTCGCAGAGAGGCCGGCCCGCGTCAGGCGGTCGCGAAACTCGCGCGCCCGGGCCGGTGGGCTCGCCTGATACGCGGCGTCGGTCCAGTTGTAGGGGATCAGGTTGACGTGTGACAGCCGCTTCGGCAGGAGTGCCGCCAACCGATCGGCCTGGTCTGGGCGATCGTTGACGCCGTCGAGCATGATGTACTCGTAGGAGACGCGACGTCCGGTCCGTTCGCCATAGGCGGTCGCGGCAGGAATCAGTTCGCCGAGCGAGTAGCGCCGATTGATCGGCATCAGCTCCGACCGCACGGCGTCGTCGGGGGCGTGCAGCGAGATCGCGAGGGTGACCTCCAGACTCTCCTCGGCCAGGGCGCGGATCTCGGGTACCAGCCCGCTCGTCGAGACGGTGATCCGCCGCTGGCTCAGGCCGGCCCCGTCGAGGTGGCAGAGCAGGCGGATTGCCGCGACCGTCGCCGCGTAGTTGGCGAGTGGCTCGCCCATCCCCATGAAAACGACGTGGGTCGGGCGCGCTCCCCCGTCTCGCCCGAAGCCATAGACCTGGTCGACGATCTCGCCCGTCGTGAGGTGCCGAGCGAAGCCCATGCTGCCGGTCGCGCAAAACGTGCAGGCCATCGCACAACCCGCCTGGGTCGATACGCACACCGAAAGTCGGCGTGCGCCCCGCGGCGAGGTCGCCGGGATCGCGACGGTCTCGATCTCCTGCCCATCGGCCAACCGCACCAGCCGCTTGCGAGTACCGTCCTCCGAGCGTGCCTGCGCCACCGTCTCGCCCGAGCGGACCCTGAATCGGTCCGCCAGCGCTCGCCGAAGGGGGGTTGGTAGCTCGCTGCACTCGTCCCAGCTCGCGGCCCCACGCTGATGGAGCGCCCGAAAGACCTGTCGGGCTCGGTACCGCGGCTCGCCGAGCGACCCGAAGACGGCGCCGAGGCCCTGGAGGTCGAGGTCGAGGGCGCACGGAAGCGCTGTTGGCGAACCCGCTGACGGCACGTTCAGGATCGGAAGATCGAGGCTCATGATGGGATTATCCTGCCATCCGACTCTGGGGAGCCAGGTCTGGCCGCCAGCGCGGACGATACAATGCTCCCAAACGGGTACGGATGAGGAGATGGCAGTACCGACATCGCCGGCCACGATCCCGCGCGAAGAGCAGGAGCAGCGCACCAAGCCCCGCGCGCTCGAGCCCTACAAGGTGATCCTTCACAACGACGACCACAACTCGATGGACCACGTCGTGCGTTCGCTCGTTCGCTCGGTCCAGGGCCTGAGCGTCAACAAGGCCGTCCAGATCATGCTCGAGGCCCACAACTCGGGGCGAGCGATCGTGACCACCTGTCCCCTCGAGCTGGCCGAGCTGTACCGCGACCGCCTCGAAAGCTGCGGCCTGACCGCGACGATCGAGCCGGCCTGAAGCGCCTCGCTGAGTCAGGCCGGCAGTAGTAGGGGCGACCGGCCGGTCGCCGTGGGCTTGCAGGCAGCGATG
>JACCZL010000271.1 GCA_013695975.1 Chloroflexota bacterium | reverse complement strand
GGTGGGGCTTGTCCCAGTTCTGGCCAAGGGCGGGGACAAGCCCCACCCCTACTTCAGCAGCGCCTGGACTCCGCGGGAGAGCGACTGCTCCTGGACGAGGCGGTAGAGGTTGGTGCCAGGGCAGCTTGTCGGGGCATGGTCACGGTGGCCGGTGATGGCGTCGGTCGGGAGATTGAAGCGCCGGATCAGCCAGGCCGCTGTGTTGGTCACCGCCGCGATCTGAGCCTCGGACGGCTCCTGGACGTTGTAGTCCCCGAGCAGGCAGATCAGGACGTAGCCCATCGAGTTGTAGTAGACCGACGGGTTGCCGCGAACCGTCGGCGGGCGGCCGGCCCAAATGCCGCCCTCCAGGTCGACCAGGAAGTGGTAGGCAATGTCCTCCCACTCGCGCTCAGGGCCGATGTGAAACGCCTGGATGTTGCGCAGCGCCTGCTCGGTGGAGGGCCGGCCGTTCCAGGGGGCGCCGGTGTGGTGGACTGAGACATGGGTCGGCGTGTGCGGGACATAGGCCTGGACCGGCCCGGCGGCGGCCCAGGTTTCGCGCGGCTTGACCCACGCCGGGAGCTCGCCTTCCCCGCCGAGGACGCCCCGCGGACCGCGCTCAGGCCCGGACGCTGATGGGCCAAGGACGGGCGGGGTCGCGGGAATCAGGCTCGGCGTGGCCGTCGGCTCGGCGCTCTGCGCGAGCGCTACCTCTGGAACCTGGCCGACCAGGCCAACGGCGGCGAGCAGAGCGGCTGACGAGCGGAGCAAGCGGCGGCGTCGCAGGTCGGCGTCCACGTCAGTGCTCCAGTGCTCAAGATCACCGCGGCCGGCGGCAAGGATACCGGATCAGAGCCGCGATTGGAAAGCGGGGGGCCCCCACGCCTCTAGCGCCGGCTGCCGATCAGGCGGGCGGCTTCCTCCTGGCTCGCGCGGGCCAGTTGCTCCAGGCGCTGCCGCGAGGCTGGCGTGGCGTCGTAGGCCTCGGAGGCGATCATCTCGGCCAGCAGGTCGATCGCGGCCGGCACCTCGATGACCGCCGTGTTGAGGACGATGCTGTGATGGAGCGGGTCGAGCCAGTCAGCCTGAAACAGATAGCGGACGTAGCCGGCCCGGTCGCGGTCCGCCCGGCGGACGATCTCCTCGGCCTGCTCGCGGGTCATCGGGCCGGGCCGCCCGCCGGCCCCGCGCTCCATGATCCTGGCGACGCGGAGTGGCACCGGACAGGTCACCAGGACGCGCAGGGTGTGCTCGACGTCGCTCAGGAGCATGCCGGTCCCTCGCCCGAGGAACACGACGTTATCCCCGAGCGCGACGGTGTAGACGACTGTCCGGAGGAGTAGGTTGTAGCGGCGCCGCTCCTGATCGAGCCGTTCCCAGAAGCCGGGCCGCTTCTCGTCCAGCTCGGGAGCGGACGGGCTGATCCCACCGTAGGCCTCGGCTTCGGCCAGGAGGGCCTTGCGGTCGAGCAGGCGATAGCCGAGGCGCTCGGCCAGACCGCGGGCGACATCCCCGCCCCAGCTCCCCTCCTCACGGGACACCGATACGAGAGCCATGCTGCCCTCCCCAGTAGGCAGTAGGCAGTAGACGAGGAACCGTTCTCGCTGCCTACTGCCTACTGCCTACTGCCTACTTGATGTCGACGGTCGCGCCGGCCTCGCGCAGCTTGGTGGCGGTCGCGTCGGCCTCGTCCTTCGGCACGCCTTCCTTGATCGACTTCGGGGCCGCCTCGACCAGGTCCTTGGCCTCCTTTAGGCCCAGGCTCGTCAGTTCGCGGACGGCCTTGATCACGTTGATCTTGTTGGCGCCGAAGTCCGTGAGGACCACGTTGAACTCGGTCTGTTCCTCGACCGGCGCGTCCGCCGCGCCATCGGTCGGGGCGGCCGCAGCCGAGCCTGGGGCCATCGCCACGGCAGCCGTCACGCCCCAGCGCTCCTCGAGCTCCTTCTTGAGCTCGACCAGGTCCAGGACCGTCATCTTCTCGATGGTCGAGATCAGCTCGTCGTTTGCCATCCCTGTACCCTCCTGACTCGCGGCGCCATCGGCGCCGTGCTCTTCGATCTGTTGTCGTCGCGCTTCGAGCACCCCGACCAGCTCGCGGACTGGAGCCCCGACCACCATCAGGAACGCCGACAGCGGCGAGATCACGCTCCCGAGCGTTTGACCTAGCAGCGTGTGGCGCGGCGGCAGCTCGGCCAGGCGGCCGATCTCCTCGGGCGAGAGCCGCCGATCCCCGATCAGCCCGCTCTTGACCGTGAGCACGCGCGACGTTCGCAGGTACTCCTGGAGCGACTTCGCGAACGTGGACGGGTCCTCGTAGGCGAAGGCGATCGCCGTCGGTCCCTCGAGCTCCGAGACGAGCGCCGCTCGGCCGACTTGCTCGGCGGCGAAGCGCGTCAGCGTATTCTTGGTGACCTGGTACTCTGCGCCGACCTGGCGCAGCCGATTCCGCAGTTGCGACATCTCGGCCACGGTCAGGCCCCGATAGTCGGTCAAGACCACCATCTGGCTGCGGTTCAGCTTCTCGGCCAGCGCGTCGACGGCCCGGGTCTTCTGTTCGCGAATCCTGGCAGTGCCTTCCTTTGCCACTCGGTCACCTCCTTCCTTCTGGATACCGAAACACCCATCAAAAATCCCCGGGCCTGAGCACCGGGGACGGAAACGGCCGGCTAGCATCGCGGGGCGTCAGCCTGGTCTCGTTCCACCTCGGCGGGTCCTCGATTAAGCGCTCCCCGCCGGGAGCGCGCCCGCTGTCTACGGCAGCACTCTTCGCTTGCTGCCCAAGTGTACCGAGGGGAGAGGCCGCGCCGCAAACCCCGTAGGGACACCCCTCGCGGATGCCCTTCTCCGCG
>JACCZL010000246.1 GCA_013695975.1 Chloroflexota bacterium | reverse complement strand
GTTGGCTCCCAGGTCGGCGGTCCGGCCCCTGAGTTCACCGTCTGGGCGCCGGAGGGTCAGCCGATCACCGGCGCCGACCTCCTGGCGCAAGACAAGCCCTTCGTCCTGTACTTCTTCGCCACCTGGTGTACGACCTGCCGCGCCGAGTTCCGGGTCCTCAAGGCCCTGTACCCGCGCTACGCCGAGCGAGTGAATCTGGTTGCCGTCGGGATCGATCCTACCGAGGGGCCCGAGGCGGTACGGGCGTACCAGCAGGCTAACGGCTATCCCTGGACGGTGGCGCTCGGTGACCGCGAGGTCTTGGAGCGCTACAACGTGCTGTCGACGTCGGTCAAGTACGCGGTCGATCGACACGGGACTATCACCTTCCAGCGGGGCTACGGGGTCGAGGACGCCGGGAGCTGGGAGCGGGTGTTCGAGGAGTCGTTGCAGCGATGACCGCCGCTTCGGAGGCGACCGGGCCGCGGCGGCCGCACGCCGTCGAGCGGCAGGGCGTCGCGTTCGCCCTGCTCGGCCTGGCGCTGGGTGGGCTGCTGATCTCGGCCGGCAACGCGGTCTATCTCGTCCAGGGCGGAGTCTCGACGCTGGCCTCCCTCCTGCCGCTGGGGTACGCCTTCGCGGCCGGGATGGTCGCGACGGTCAACCCCTGCGGCGTGCTCCTGCTGCCGACACTGGTCGCCTATTACCTCGGCCGCGGCGAGACGGCCGAGCTGTCCGGCCGGCAGCGGGCCGCCAAGGCGCTCCTGCTTGGGCTGATGGCGACCCTCGGCTTCGTCACCCTCTTCGGGGTCGTCGGCCTCGCCATCGGCACCGGCGGGCGGGCGCTGGCCGGCGCCTTCCCAATCGCCGGACTGCTCGTGGGCGTCGCGCTGGCCGTGGTCGGAGCCTGGCTGGCGCTCTCCGGACGCGAGCTGGGCATCCTCGCCGCCAGCCGAGCGATGGGCCACGTCGAGCTGCGCGACGACGTGCGCTCGCTCTTCCTGTTCGGCGTCGCCTACGCCGTCAGCTCGCTCGCCTGCACGCTGCCGATCTTCCTGGTCGTGGCCGGGTCGGCGCTGGCCGCGGGCGGGCCCGTCGCGGCGGCCGGACAGTTCGTCAGCTACGCGCTCGGGATGGGGACCGTCCTGACGGCGGTCATCCTGGGAGCGGCCTTCTTCCAGGGTCTGGTCCAGCGCTCAATCCGCCGCTTCGTGCCCTACGTCCACCGCCTGGCCGCGTCGTTCCTGCTCGGGGCTGGCCTCTTCGTGATCCACTACTGGCTGGTGAGCCTCGACCTGCTGCCATGACACGGGCCGACCTCGACCGGCGGCAAGGAGAGCGGACATGGACGCGATGGGAGCTGGACCACCGGGCCCGCTGCGCGGGTTCTTCGAGCAGTTCGGTCGACCGTCCGGGCTCCTCGGCCACCTGGCTGGCTACCTCATGTCGCGGACCGACGCCGACGACCGCTGGGTCGTCGAGCTGCTTGACGTGCGGCGGCACGACCGGGTACTCGAGGTCGGGTTCGGGCCGGGCCTGGCAGTAGCGCTGATCGCGGAGCGAGCGACCTCCGGGCTCGTCGCCGGCGTGGACCCTTCGGACGTGATGGTGCGCCAGGCGGCCCGGCGGAACCGCGCCGCCATCGGGCAGGGTCGGGTCGAGCTGCGCCCGGGCACGGTGTCGACACTGCCCTACCCGGACGCGCACTTCACGAAGGCCTGCGCGCTGCACTCGCTGCGGTTCTGGCCGTCCGCTGAGGACGGGCTGCGTGAGATACACCGGGTGCTCGCCCCGGATGGCCGCGTCGTCCTCGCGCTCCGCATGCGGCGCGCGGGGGCGGGCCGATTCGATCCTTCCCGCTACGAGTTCACCGACGAGGAGGTCGCGAACGTCGTGGTTACGCTCGGTTCGGTCGGCTTTCGGGACGTAGCGACTCGGCGCCGGGAGATCTGTTGGCAGACGATCACGGCGATCCTCGCCCGGCGGTAGGCCCCGCGGGCAGGGCAGCGTTCAGCCTCCGAAGGGGCGGGCGGCGCGGCCGGCTAATGTGGCGGCGGAGCGTCGTGCCGGCGAGTGTGACGGCGAAGACGCCGATAGCGCCCAGCGCCCACCAGCAT
>JACCZL010000227.1 GCA_013695975.1 Chloroflexota bacterium | reverse complement strand
AAACCATCGGACGGTCGAAGGCGTGCAGGATCTGGGTCGAGGCGGCCGACGTGTAGCCAAGGATCAGCGCCCCGTGGGCGATCCGGTGACCGAAGCTGGTCTTGCGGCAGTACTCTTCGTCGACGTGATTCGGGTCGAGGTCACCGGAGATACCGGCGAACAGGTAGACATCCGACTCGCTCACCGTCCTGCTGACGCGCGTCTTCAACCCGACCGGAATGTCGGCGATCGTGCGGCCACGAACGCCGCTCGACTCGCTCATCTCCCACCCCCCATCACCACCAGTCGCTGCCCGCCGTCGCCCCGCCGTCGACGACCAGCGTCTGCCCGGTCACGTGGCGCGACGCATCGGACGCGAAGAACAGCACCACGTCCGCGACGTCATCGGGCTCGCCCAGGCGCCGCAGCGGCGTGTTCCGGATGCCGGCCTCGAGCCGGTCCGGGTTCGCCTCGGCATAAGCCTGGATCAGCGGGGTGCGGATGATCCCCGGCGCGACGGCGTTCACCGTCGTACCGCGTGGGCCCCACTCGACCGCCAGCGCCCGAACGAGCGCCGACACGGCGCCCTTGGTGCCGCAGTACGCCGTCCGCAGCTTCTGACCGTGGATCGCGCTGATCGAGCTGGTCATCACGCAACGACCCCCGGGCCGCTCGAGGAGCTTCGGCCCGAACACCTGGCAGGTCACGAAGATGCCGTAGTAATTGATGTCGATCATCGTGCGTAGCGCCTCGTCGTCGAGGTCGAGCGCCTCGACGCGCGTGGCGACGCCGGCGTTGGGGACCAGGATGTGAAGCTCGCCGAGGGTGTCGCGGACCCGCTCCAGCGCGGCCCGATCACGCACGTCGGCAAGCTCGGCCCGCATCCTGCCGTCGTCGCCGTACTCGCGGCGAAGGGCCTCCACCCGCTCCTCCGAGCGGCCGAGGGCGACGACACTGGCCCCGGCTCGGTGTAGCGCGCGCGTGATCGCCAGCCCGATCCCACGCGTGCCGCCTGTCACCAGCGCCGTCCGGCCCGCGAGGTCGGTCACGGGGACACCGACGCCTGGCCGGGCTCGACGTTCTTGAACGGCTCGAGGAGGTGCTTGGCGAACAGCTCGAGCTGGCCGAGGTCCGCGGTCATCGTGTGCAGGAACAGGTGCTCGACGCCGACGTCGATCCGCTCCTGGATCCGCCGCTGGATCTGGTCGATCGTCCCGGTCAGGTACACCGCTTCGATGTAGTCCCACGGCCGTTCGTCGGAGACCACGCCGAGCATGTACTTTTGCTGCTCGGCGATCACGTCGGCGGGGTCTGTCTTCTCCGTCAGCCAGCAGAAGTTCTCGTGGGCGACGACGAAGCCTTTCTGCTGGCGCGACGTTCCCTGACGGCCGAGCTCCTGGTCGATCTCGGCGAGATCGAGCGCGATCTCGTTCGGCGGCGAGGTCGGCCGGGCGATCCAGCCATCCCACCGGCAGATCCGCTGGAGGACGGCGGGGGCCATGACGTTTTGATCTGGCGAGGCCTCGTGCGCGTACTGCCGCCCGCCGGCGACCCAGACCGGCGGGACGTGGCTGAGTGGCTCGACCGTGATGTTCTCGAAGTTGTAGTACTGGCCGTGGTAGGTCTGATTGGCCCCCCGCAGGAGCTGCATCGAGGCGTCGAGCACCTCGTCGGTCCGCCGGCCACGCTGCTGGCGGGTGCCGCCGGTCGACTCGAACTCTGGGGGATACCAGCCGGTCCCGATCCCGTAGATGAAGCGACCGCCGCTCAGATGCTGGAGGGTGGCGATCTCCTTCGCGAACACGACCGGATTGTGGGTCGGCAGGACCAGCACGGAGGTCCCGAGCATCACCCGGCGAGTGACCGCGGCCACGTGGCTGAGCGTGATCAGCGGCTCGGTCCAACTGACGCGGTAGAACCGACGGGCCGTCAGGAGATGATCGGTGATGAACAGCGACGCGAAACCGAGCTCCTCCGCCCTGGTCGCGAAGCGTCGGATCTGCTCGCCATGCTGAGCGTCCTGGCCCGGCAGCAGGTAGGAGGGGACGAAGACTCCGAGCTTCATGCGGCGCAGCCCTCCGGGCCCATCAGCAGCCCTGGATGTACCGATTCGTGAACGAGTTGTCCAGGTCGGGAAGGGCCGGGATCGTCTCGGCGTCGACCAGCAGTTGCGCGGTCGCCCTCCAGGTGGCGGGATCGGCGCAGAAATACGGCTTGCCCGGGATCACGTTGTCGTAGAGCGGGATCTGGAGTTTCTGCTCCTCGACGTTGGTCTGGAAGGCCCGATCGTCGGCACAGACCGACGGGTTGTAGCGGCAGAGGAATTGGACGCCTTCTTCTGGATTGTCGTTGGTGTACTCGATTGACCGCTTCGTGACCTGCAGGAACTTCGTGATCGTGTCGCCGTTGGCGTCGACCCAGTTGCGCTGGCTGAAGTAGCTGAGTCCGTACGCCTTTTGCCCGTAGTCCTCGAGCCTGAACACCTTGAGCGGGACGTCGCGCCCCGAGAGCACCGGTGCGACGGTGAAGAAGGTCACGATGAAGTCGACCTGCTTGGTCGTCATCTCGGTGAAGCCGGGCGGCGAGATGTTGACCTGCCGGATCCTGCTCGTGTCGAGGTTCTGCTGCTTGACGAACGCCTTGTAGAAGATGAAGGGCGATCCGGCGATCACCGCGCCGTAGGTCTTGTCGTACAGGAACTCGGGGCTGAGCCGCGCGGCATTCTGCTGGTCGGGCGTGAGCGACTCGGTCCGAATCAGGAACGCGCTCGGGTTATGCTGGTAGACGACCCCAAACGCCTGGAGGGGGATGCCCTGGCCCTGGCCGAGCAGGATCGCGACCGTGTCGGCGATGCCCATGTCGGCGCTGCCGTTGCCGACGAGCTGGACGGTGTTGGTCGAGCCGGTGCCAGCCTGGAACTCCGGCTCGAGGCACTGCTCGCGGTACCAGCCCTTGTCGAGCGCCGTGAAGTACGGCACCTGCTCGGCGTCGAGGACGAAGTTGAGGCGAACGGTGAAACGCACCGGCGAGGTGCATGGCGCGGCCGCCGCGGGCGCCGAGGTGGCCGCGGGCGAGGCGGCGGCGGCCACGGGTGAAGCGGCGGCCGCGGGCGACGC
>JACCZL010000205.1 GCA_013695975.1 Chloroflexota bacterium | reverse complement strand
CTCGCTGAAGACCGGTTCCAACTGCCGCAGGACGCGTATAATCTCGACAGGCAGGTTCCCCATGACTCACCCTTTCTTGCCGGTTGGGCGTGCGTTCAGGGTACCCTGCCTCTCCTTTTCTGTCTATCAAATGGACAAAGCCTAGCTAAGCTCCCGTCGCCAGGCCGAGCCCGGTCTCCAGTAGGGGATGCGGAGGCATGCCGATTGCTCATCGTCCTCCACTCCTCTGCGGCAACGGGTGGCTCATTTGACAATGCCCACGCGTCACGCTGAACCTCGATCGTTCACTGGTACCGTCGCGGGTGGCCTCGTCGCATCAAGCGTTATTCTGCTGGCGAACCAGGTCGCCGAGCGGCTTGAGTTGACGGATCTGGATCTTCCGCCCGTGCTGGGGCTCTCGTTCCTGGATCCCGACCAGCACGGCATCAAGCTCGCCGGCTCGGTCTGGTATTTCTTTACCGGAGGGCTGGTGGTTCCGACGCTCTACTGGCTCGGCTTCCGCCTCATGGGCATGGCCGGGGCCCGTCGCGGCTTGGCCTTCGGCACGGTGCACTACCTCGCTTCGGGCATGCTGCTAGTCGTGAGCGAGCCCCGATACCCGAAACGCCGTCGCGGACGCGGACGGCCGATGGGACCGCTCCTGTCCAGGTATGGCGCGCTGGAACAAGCGATGAACCTGCTGGGCCATCTCGGGTACGGCACCTTGCTCGGCCTGACCGCTGCTCGGCGTGGCACGAGGGCGTGAATGGGCCGTCGTGGGGTAGACTGGGCAGGAGGCGAACCGACCGCCGCGACGAGGCCACAGGCGCGGGCCGAAGCGGGGCAGGAGCGGGACGACGAAACTTGATACGGGCAAGCGTGCGGATCGGTGCTCTGTTGGCCGTGTCTTTCGTGTTGGCCGTCATGCTGCCCGGCACGGCGGGCGGCCAGGCGCCGCAAGCAGGCGACCCGAGCGCGGAGCCGTCCGCGGTTCCCTCGCACGACTGGCGGGAGGCGGGCTTTGTCGCGGTGGTGGACGGACGGCTGTTCGACCCAGACTGCTGGCCGCTGGCCTCGGTCGGCTCGAACGTGCCGAATCTCATGTTCCGCGGCGGGCTCGCGGAGAACCTGGAGTGGATGCGTCGGCACGGCATGCGGTGGTTCCGAGTGATCGTTACCGGCCACGCGCGCACGCCGCCGTACGCCGACGCGGTCGTGGGACGGGTCGAAGGTCGGCTTACCCGGCTGCTCCGCGAGGTCGAGGCCTTCAACGCCGCGCACGATCCGCGCGAGTCCATCTACGTCCTGGCCAGCCTGACCGACTACTACGAGCCGGGCCTGACGGGCGACCGCCATGGCTACGATAAGCCGGATTGGTGCCTGGCGCGGGTGCTGAACGCCCCGTGGTTCCGCCGCGGAGTCCGATCCTACGATTTTCGGCAGGAATGCGGCGGCGAACCCCTCGCCGGCGCGCCGAACTACGAGGTGAACTACAAGCCGTGGGTCCAGCGGGTCGTAACGGCGGGCGCGGATAGCCCAGCCCTGCTCGGCTGGCAGCTCGGGAACGAGATGAAGGCGCGCGACAGCGCCAGCAACGCCATCGCCGAGGCGTACGACTGGTACCTGGACTGGACGATCGACATGGTCGAGACCATCCGTGCGATCGACCGGGCACACCTGATCTTCGCCGGCGGGCAACACATGGCCGAGCTCATCGACTGGCATTATCGCGCGGACGGCCCGGACATCCGGCCCGACCTCCGGCCGCACTGGCAGGAGCATTGGGACCGAATGCTGCGGGCATGCGGGGAGCACTGTTGGAATGTCTGGAGCCTGAGCTACTATGACTTCCAGCTCTATCCGGTCGACGACGCCATGCTGCTGCAACGAAGCGGGGTGGCGACCATGGTGGTCGAGCACGGCCTGTCGCTCGGCCCTCGCGAGGACGAGCTCCGCAATTTCGGCGGAAGCCGCCCGCTCGCCGTCCGCGAGGGCCTGGACCGGCCCTGGCAAGATCTCACGGGGACCTGGCAGCCGCGGCTCTGGGGTGTCGCGGAACTGGCGGAGCGAACCGGCCTGCAGGGGGTCGCCCCCTGGTCGTCGCCCGCCCCCGGCCCCGGCGCGGACCCCCTCCCGGACGCCGACACCCAGCGGGGCATCACGAACGTGCCGGACGAGACGGAGATGTGGCAAGCCTGGAGCGAGGTCACCGCCCAGCTCGAGGCCAGCAACCGCCGCGCGGGTCCATCCGCCGCCTGCGAGTCGCACAGGTCGTCGTAGTCAGGTTCCCGTCGAGTGCCCTTCCGGTCGCTCCGCAACCGTCGGGTTTGCCGAGGCGCCACCCGGACGGAGGGTGGGGACCAGTCCTGCGGTCGGCCGACCGTGGAATCTTCGGTCGCCCATCGCGCGGGACGAGGCCAGGGAGGTCCAGAAGCGTTGGCGCAAGCATAGGCGGAGCCGTGTTCGTGTCCCTTCCCCGCGCCGATGACGAGCGGACGAACCACCTCCGAGCTCGACCCGTGGAATGGCATCAACCATGACAGGGCGCCGGCGGCTAAGCCGCCAACTGTGGGCGGTCATGGTCATGGCTCTCACCACCGCCAGGAAGCGACGAGAAGGTTTGCGAGGTGCGCTCCCCACGCGCCGGCCTCCCACCGCACCCGGCCGCCGGCATGGCTAGCTGAGTCGTCACCACGTCTCGATGACCCTGCCAGGCCGCAGCGCAGCCGAAGGGGCTGTCAGGTCTGTGGTGAGCGGTGAATGGGACGCGAACGCTACGGCCCTGCTGCCTGCCGAGAGCGGGATCAGCAGGAAGCGACGAATGCCCACTAGTCGGCGAAGCCCAAATCCATGAAAGAGAAGGGGGCGGGCGCCCGGAACCTGTCCTGTCGCAGCGGGTGCGAGGAGCCACCGGGGCGGGAGTCTACTTCCACCTGATGCTGTAGCGGTCGGCCGGCCTGGGATCATGTCGTCCGTCAGGCCGGTGTCGACAGCGAGCACAACCTGCACGTGATCATGCCGATGCATGTCGCGAGGTAGGTACTATTCTTGAGGGCGGCTCGTCAGTGTGGCGTCGGCGTCACGTACATAGCCACCACTTCGCGCGACCGCCCCACCTGCTAGACTAGCTGCGCCATGATCTCGACCGAAGACACGGCCGCGCGCGACGACGCCCTCTGCTTCATGCCGGCCACCGACCTGGCCGCGAAAATCCGCGCGAAGGAGATCTCGCCGGTCGAGGTCGTCGAGGCCGTCCTGCGCCGTCTCGAAGCCCTCAATCCCCGGCTGAACGCCTTCACGCTGATCCAGGCCGAGGAGGCGCGCGAGCAGGCTCGGAGGGCCGAGGTCGCCGTGCTGCGCGGCGACGATCTCGGCCCCCTCCATGGTGTGCCGGTCTCGATCAAGGACAACGTGCCGATGGCGGGCAAGCCGCTGACCTACGGCTCCCGCCTCCTGCGCAACAACATCGCCCGCGAGGATGCCCCGATCGTCACCCGCATCGCCCAGGCCGGCGGCATCGTGGTCGGGCGGACCAACACGCCAGAGTTCGCCTGGCGCGGCTCGACCGACAACCGCCTGTTCGGCGAGACGCGCAACCCGTGGGACCTCGGCCGGACGGCCGGCGGCTCGAGCGGCGGCGCCGCGGCGGCTGTCGCGGCCGGGCTGGCCCCGTTGGCTCTCGGCACGGATGGGGCCGGCTCGATCCGAATCCCGGCGAGCTTCTGCGGCATCGTCGGGCACAAGCCCTCCTTCGGCCGCGTCCCGTTCTTCCCCTCGGCGGGGGCCAACGAGCTGGCGGCCCACGCCGGGCCGATGACGCGCACCGTTCGCGACGCGGCGCTGTTCCTCGACGTCCTCGCCGGGCCGGACGAGCGCGACCGCTTCTCCTTGCCAGCGACCAGGGAACGGTTTCTGGCCGCGACTGAGGGCGGTGTCCGCGGCTGGCGCGTGGCGTGGAGTCCCGACCTGGGCCACATCCCGGTCGACCCGGTCGTGCGCCGGATCGCCGAGCAGGCCGTCCGCGCGTTCAGCGAGCTCGGGGCCGACCTGGACGCGCCCGACCTCAGGCTGTCCGACCCCGAGCCGATCCTCGGTGTCCTCTATCCGTCGGCTCAGGCGGCGGGGCACGCGCTCCGGCCGTCCGAGGAGCACGCGGAGATGGAC
>JACCZL010000204.1 GCA_013695975.1 Chloroflexota bacterium | reverse complement strand
CCGCGCGGCCTCATCGATCGGCGCCGCGGCCCGCGCGGCGGCCTCCAGCGCGGAGTCGATGGCCCGGTCGAGCGGCGTCCGCTGGCCCTCGGCCCAGGCCGCCGCGAAAGCCGTCTCGCCCAGCGCCGCGCGCAACTCGGCCAGGTCGTGCTCGCGCGAAGCGCGATCGGTCGGCGAGAGACGCGCGTCGATGGCGACGCTCAACAAGGACGCCGTTCGCCAGCGGCGTCATTGCGGGCCGTCCGACTCGGAGCGGCCCGGAGCGCGGAGGACGCTCGCCGATCACAGCCCGTTGACTCGACACGCCGGTGTCGAGGCCCGGCCGACCAGTCCGGGCGAGGATACTCCGCGTTGTCGGCTCAGGCAACCGCCTCCAGCGCCGGCGGGAGCATCTCGCCCTCCCTCGACGACCGGTGTGCCCCATCGTACCCCGGCGAAGCCGGCAGCCGCGCCGGCGATGATCCGGCCTGCGCGGTTGGCGACCCCGACCCGGAGAATCGCACCCGGCCGAAGCGTGCATCACCCGGCGACCGGACCCGGACGGCATGCTCGAAGAGATGGACCCGTCCGACACGTCGATCTTGTCGTAGGTCGGGTGGGGAGGGATGTCCTCGCGCTCAGCCGGTCGGCCCGGTCGTCAGCGCGGCCAGCACGCCGAGAGTGTCCCCTTCCAGCATCTTGGAAACGTCCAGCCGCAAGCCCGGAAACGCCTCGCTCTCAATCATGCCCCGCGGGTCCGGCTCGACTCGGACGTACTCACCATCACGCAACCGGAACCAGTCGATCGCCCGATCGAGCGTCCGCCAGACGATGTACTCCTGGACCCCGCTGCGCCGATACAGCTCCAGCTTGGTGCGCAGGTCGTAGGAGACGCTGCTGGCGGCGATCTCGACCACGAGCTGGGGTGCGCCTTCGAGATAGCCTTCGGCGTTCTCCCTCGGCCCCCGGCCCTCGGGGTCGACCCGAAAGAGGAAGGCGTCCGGCTGGACTTCGTCGTCACCAAGGAACAACGAGGCGCTCCCGCCCGCCTCCACGTCCGGATGCCGCCCCGCGTAGGCGAAGAGCCAGAAGATCATTGCACCGGTCGGTTTGTCGTGGTGGGAGAAGCGGGTTGGTGAGGCCACGTAGACAACTCCATCGATCAGCTCGGCCCGACGGATGTCAGGGCGCGCCGCGTAGCGGCGATGGAACTCTTCCCGAGTCAACTGATCGCCCGATCGCAGGGACGGAAGCTCTGTCTTCGAGCTAACCATCGCGCGGCTCCTTTCTCAGTCGTACACGTTTCCACCGCAGTATAGAGGGGCGCGGCACTGCTCCGCTCGACACCGTTCCTCTCCTGGTAGGGGCGGCCCAAAATGGGGTAGAATTCCCTAGTCGAGGCGGGCCGATCGCGCGGGTAGCGGAGCCTTCGCCCGACGTGTAGGGGCGCATGCCGCGCCCCGGCCATTGTGGGGCACCGAGCCGACGCCTCGGCACTTAATCTTCCTGGGGGACGTATGGAGATCGGCATCGTCAAGCAGATCACCGTCGAGGAGGAGATGCGCAACTCCTACCTCGACTACGCGATGAGCGTGATCGTCTCGCGCGCCCTGCCCGACGTACGCGACGGGCTCAAGCCCTCGCAGCGGCGGGTCATGGTCGCCATGCACGACCTCAACCTCCAGCCCGGTCGGCCCTACCGCAAGTGCGCCAAGATCTGCGGCGACACCTCCGGCAACTATCACCCCCATGGCGAGGCCGTCATCTATCCGACCCTCGTCCGCCTCGCCCAGACCTTCAACATGCGTTACCCGCTCGTCGACGGCCAGGGCAACTTCGGCTCGGTCGACGGCGACCCGCCGGCGGCGATGCGCTACACCGAGTCGCGGCTCACCCCGATGGCCGTCGAGATGCTCGCCGACATCGACAAGGACACCGTCGACTGGCAGTCGAACTACGACGGCACCCGCAACGAGCCGACCGTCCTGCCGGCCCGCTTCCCCAACCTGATCTGCAACGGCTCGTCCGGCATCGCCGTCGGAATGGCAACCAACATCCCGCCCCACAACCTGACCGAGGTCGTCGGGGCGCTGCTCCTGCTGATCGACAATCCCGAGACGACAATCGACGACCTCTGCAAGCACATCACCGGCCCGGACTTTCCGACTGGCGGCATCCTGATCACGCGCGAGAAGGACCCCAAGACGGGTCAGGTCATCGACAACGCCAAGCATGCCTACGCCACCGGCCACGGGCGGGTCCTGATCCGAGCCAGGGCCCGCATCGACGAGCGGCGGGCCGGCTTTTTCCAGATCGTCGTCACCGAGCTGCCCTACCAGGTCAACAAGGCGACCCTCCAGGAGAAGATCGCCGAGCTCGTGCGCAGCAAGCGGATCGACGGCATCTCGGACATGCGCGATGAGTCCGACCGCCAGGGCATGCGGCTGGTGATCGAGCTCAAGCGCGAGGCCAGCCCGCGCACCGTCCTCAACCAGCTTTACAAATACACCGCGATGCAGACTGCCTTCGGCATCAACATGCTGGCCCTGGTCGTCGAGCGCGACGAGCAGGGGGTCGTCCAGGCGCCTCAGCCGCGCGTCCTGACCCTCAAGCGGATGCTCCAGCACTTCCTCGACTACCGCCACGAGGTCCTGACCCGCCGGACCCAGTTCGAGCTCGAAAAGGCCCGCGCGCGAGCCCACATCTTGGAAGGGCTCAAGATCGCCCTCGACCACCTCGACGCGGTGATCCGGACGATCCGCGAGTCGGCCTCGGCCGAGGTCGCGCTGGCCACCCTCCAGACGCGGTTTACCCTCTCGGAGATCCAGGCCCGCGCCATCCTCGATATGCAGCTCCGCCGCCTGGCCGCCCTCGAGCGCCAGCAAATCCTCGACGAGTACGCCGAGATCCTCAAGACGATCGCCCGCCTCGAGGACCTACTGGCCAATCCGCGCAAGATTCTCTACCTCGTCCGCGACGATCTGGTCGAGCTGCGCAAGAAGTACGGCGACGCTCGGCGCACCGAGGTGGCGACCGACATCGGCGGCGACCTCTCCGAGGAGGACCTCGTCCCGAACGACGAGGTACTGGTGACGATCTCCGGCCGTGGCTACGTCAAGCGGCTGCGCTCGGACACCTACCGCGTCCAGCGGCGGGGTGGCAAGGGCATCCGCGGCCAGGTCCTGCGCGAGGAGGACGCCCTCCGCCACATGATCATCGCCAACGCCCGCGATAACGTCCTCTTCTTCACCAATCGCGGCAAGGTTTACCAGACCAAGGCCTACCAGATCCCCGAGTTCGAGCGTACCGCCCGCGGCGTGCCCCTCATCAACGTCATCGACCTGGACCAGAAGGAGACGGTCACCGCCGTCCTGGCGGCCCCAGACTTCGAGAACAACGAGTTCCTGATCATGGCAACCCGCTTCGGCGAGATCAAGAAGACCTCGCTCCAGGACTTCGCCACCGTCCGCCGCAACGGCCTGAATGCCATGGACCTCGAGCCGGACGATGAGCTGCGCTGGGTCAAGCACTGCACCGCCGGCTGCGAGGTGATGCTCGTCAGCGAACAGGGCCAGGCACTGCGCTTTCCGGTCGACGTCTTGCGAAACGCCTCGCGCTCGAGCGGTGGCGTCCGCGGCCTGCGCCTGGCCAAGGGCGACTTCCTAGCCGGCATGGACATCGTCGACCCCAAGGGCCAGCTCCTCGTGGTGACCGAGCTGGGCATGGGCAAGCGGACGCTGCTGAAGCACTACGAGCCGCACGGCCGCGGCACCGGCGGGGTCAAGACGCTCAACATCACCAGGAAGACCGGCCCGGTCTGCACAGCCCAGGTCGTCCACGGCGACGAGGAGCTGATGCTCATCTCGAAGAGCGGCATCGTCATCCGCACCGAGTTGACCACCATCTCCCAGCAAGGCCGCGCCTCCCAGGGCGTCGCCGTCATGTACCTCAAGCCCAACGACAAAGTCGCCTGCATCGCCGTCCTCGACGGCCAGGATGGCGAGCGCGAGGTGGACGCGGGAGATCGCGACGAGGCAAACGCCACCGGCCGACGCGCCCGCGGCCCGAAGACGGACCGGCCGCTGCCCTGATACCATCGTCCGCCGAGCATGGACGTCAGTCGAGCAGAAACCGATCGACTGATCCTCGAGGCGGGAATCGGGGCGCGACAGCCATCACCGACTATGCGGAAGGCATCGACCGGCTCATCGTCGACCCGACCAGCGGGGTGCTCACCAGCCGGCATCAAGGGGCCCGGAGCC
>JACCZL010000180.1 GCA_013695975.1 Chloroflexota bacterium | reverse complement strand
TTCTACGAGGGCGGGGACAAGCCCCGCCCCTACGATCACCCGCCGATCAGCTCGATCGTGACAGACCATTCGTGTCACGCCAGCACCGGCACGGCGCTCGGCGCCAGAACCTCGCGGAGGACTTGCTCGCGGTGGAGGTCGGCGTCGCCGTAGAGCGCTTCGAGGGCCTTTGCCCGCTTGAAGTAGAGATGGAGGTCATAGTCCCAGGTGAAGCCGATGCCACCGTGGACCTGGATCGCCGAGCCGCAGACCTTGCGAGCGGCCTCACTCACGTAGGCTTTGGCGACCGAGGCAGCCAGGGCGGCGTCCGGGGCGTCGGCGTCGAGGGCCCAGGCGGCGTAGTAGGTCGCGGCGTGGGCGTTCTCGACTTCCAGCAGCATGTCGGCGCAGGCGTGCTTGACGGCCTGGAATGTCCCGATCGGCTGGCCGAACTGCTGGCGCACGCTGGCGTACTCGACACTCATCTCGAGGCATTTGCGGGCCGCGCCGAGCATCTCGGCCGACGCCCCGACTGCCGCCCGTCGTAGCGCCGCGACGACGATCGGCCAGCCGTCGTCGACCCGGCCGACGACGGCCCCGCGACCGACCCGAACGTCCTCCAGCCTGACGGTCGACGTTCGGCTCGTCAGGTCGATGCCGACGTTCGGCTCGAGGCTCAGCCCCGCCGCGTCGCGCTCGACGGCAAAGACAGTCACGCCACGGGTCGGGTCGCTCGACTCGGTCGTCCGCGCGGCCACCAGGATCACGTCGGCCACGTGGGCGAAGGAAACGAACCGCTTGACACCGGCGAGCGTGTAGCTGCCGTTCTGGTAACGAGCGCGCAGGTCGACACCCTCCGGGCCCAAGGAGAGGCCATCTTCGAGCACGGCCAGCGTCGCCCTGGTCTTGCCGCTCGCGATCCCGGACAGGTAGGCGTTCTTCTGAGCGCGATCACCACCGGCGTCGATCGCCGTGGCCGCGAGGACGACGGTCGCGAAGTATGGGCCGGGGTAGGCGGCCCGCCCCATTTCCTCGAGTACGAGGGCCAGCTCGACCATCCCGAGCCCCTGCCCCCCATGGTCGGGGTCGATCGCGATGCCGAGCAGCCCGGTCTCGGCCAGTTGTCGCCAGAGCCCCTCGCTATAGCCGGCCGGGTCCTCCATCATCTGACGCACGGCTCGCGGATCGCTCTCGTGCGTCAGCAGCTCGCGGGCCAGGTTCCGCAGCATCGTCTGCTCGCCGGTAAAGTCGAAGTCCATTGTTCTTACGTCCCCCTTACCCCACGCCGGCCGGCCATCGTCACGACTCGCTCCTCGCGCGGTCCGCGCGCGGCTCGCGCGGGAGCTTGAGGACGCGCTCGCCGATGATGTTCTTCTGGATCTCCGAGGAGCCGGCGTAGATGGTGCCGGCGCGGGCCCAGAGGAAGTTGTAGGCCCAGTTAGCCTCGACGCCCTGGAGCGTCTCGGAGTGGAGGGCCAACTCGGGAGGGAGCCCTTCGCCGAGCTGGCCGTAGGGGCCGAGGATCTCCTGGACCAGCTCCTGGTGACGCTTGTCGAGCTCGCTGTAGTAGAGCTTGTCGACGGAGGACTCGGGGCCTGGCCGCTCGCCCTTCTCCAGCCGCGAGAGGATCCGCAGCCCGGCGTAGCGCATCACCTCGACCTCGGCCACCATCCGTCCCAGCTTCTGGCGGACGAGCGGGTCGTCGAGCGCGCTGCCGCCGTTGCGGCGGAGGGTCCGGCAGACCTCGATCAGTCGGGCCAGATTCGCCTTGTGGCGGGTGACCCGGGCCAGGATGTTGCCGCCGCGCTCGAAGCCGAGGGTCGTCTGGGCCAGCTCCCAGCCCTGGCCCTCACCCCCGATCAGGTTCTCGGCCGGCACGACCACGTTCTCGAAGAAGACCTCGGCGAACTCGGAGCTGCCGGTGATCTGCTTGAGCGGTCGGACAGTGACCCCGGGGCTGTGCATGTCGAGGATGAAGTAGGAGATGCCCTGGTGCTTGGAAACGCTCGGATCGGTCCGCGCCAGGAGGACGCCGTAGTCGGCGATCATCCCCTG
This sequence comes from Chloroflexota bacterium, assembly GCA_013695975.1. Classification (GTDB taxonomy): domain Bacteria; phylum Chloroflexota; class UBA6077; order UBA6077; family JACCZL01; genus JACCZL01. The sequence continues at coordinate 1,286 of JACCZL010000180.1, read as the reverse complement.
GCTGGTCCAGACTTTCTGGCCGTTGACGACGAACTGGCCGTCCTCGCGCAGGGCGCTCGTCCGCAGGCTGGCCAGGTCCGAGCCAGCGTTCGGCTCGGAGTAGAGCTGGCACCAGATCTCCTCGGCCGTCAGAATCCTGGGGATGTAGCGCCGCTTCTGGTCCTCGGTCCCGTGGACGATGAGGGTCGGCCCGACGATCCCGATCCCGAGGCCGTTGACGGTCCCGGGGGCGTTGGCCCGGGCCATCTCCTCGGCGAAGATGGCCTGCTCCATCGGGCTGGCCTCCTGGCCACCGTAGGCCCTAGGCCAGCCCATCCCGACGAAGCCGGCCTCGTAGAGCGTGCGGTGCCAGGCCTTGCGATCGTCGAGCGTCTGGAGATTGCCGGGCTTGTGCTCTTCGAACCAGGCTCGGGCTTTCGTCCGGAAGGCCGAATGCTCCGGGCTTTCATACAGATCCACGTTTCCCTCCTGTGGCCCGTTGCCCCTCCACCATCATTCACCTGCTCCCCCGCAGCCGTGGGTCGAGCTCGTCGCGCAGGGCGTCGCCGAGCATGTTGAAGCCGAAGACGACCATGCTAATCGCCAGCCCCGGCCAGATCGACAGCCAGGGCGACTGGAGCATGAAGGCCCGCCCGGTCCCGCTGAGCATCGCCCCCCAGGCCGGATACGGCGGCGGCACGCCATAGCCGAGGAAGCTCAGCGTCGACTCAGCCAGGATGGCCGTCCCGAGCTGGACGGTGGCCAGGACGATGATCGCGGCAAACACATTCGGCAGCACGTAGCTCCAGATCACGCGGGCGTGGCCTGCCCCGACGCAGCGGGCCGACTCGATGTAGGGCAGGTGGCGGATGCCGATGACGGCGGACCGCACCACCCGCGACGTGCCCGGCGCCAGGAGGATGCCGAGCGCGCCGGTCACGCTCCAGAGGCCCGGCCCGACGACCGCGATCAAGCTGACCAGCAGGACCAGGGCCGGGAAGGAGATCCAGACGTCGACCAGGCGCTGGACCAGCAGGTCGAACCAGCCACCGAAGTAGCCGGAGACGACGCCGATGCTGACGGCCAGCATCGTGCTGAGCGCGACCGCCCCGAAGCCGACGGTGACCGAGATGCGGGCGCCCCAGACGATCCGACTGAGCATGTCGCGGCCGTTGGCATCCGTCCCGAACGGGTGGCTCGGCGAAGGGCCCTGGAGCCGCTCGGATGCCACGCCGACGTCGTACGAGTAGGGGGCGAGCCAGGGGGCGGCGGCCGCCACGACCAGCAGCAGCAGGACGATCGCGCCG
>JACCZL010000162.1 GCA_013695975.1 Chloroflexota bacterium | reverse complement strand
GTGGCGATGCTGATGAGACGCGCGGGTCTGCGCGGACTGCCCGCCCGCCGGCGCTGGCAGGCCCGGCCGGACACGCCCAGCGTTGCCGATCTGGTCGACCGCAACTTCGCGGTCATCGAGCCCGATGCCCTGTGGGTCACCGACATCACCGAGCATCCGACCCGCGAGGGAAAGCTCTACTGCAGCGTGGTCCTCGATGCCTACTCGCGGCGCGTGGTCGGCCGGTCGATCGACGCGAGCCAGACCGCGGCCCTGGTGACCAACGCGCTCGGCATGGCGATCGAGAACCGCTCACCTCAGGCCGGCACGATCCCGCATTCGGATCACGGCACCCAGTTCGCCTCGTGGGCCTTCACGACGAGAGCCGAGGAGTCGGGCCTGCTGGCCTCGATGGGGACCGTCGGCGACGCCCTCGACAATGCCGTCGTCGAGGCATTCTGGGCCCGGATGCAGGTCGAGCTGTTCAACCGTGAGAAGTGGCGCACCCGGGTCGAGCTCGCGAACGCGATGTTCGAGTACCTCGAGATCTTCCACAACCACGAGCGCCGTCATTCGGCGCTCGGGATGCACACCCCGATCGAGTACGAGATCCTCCACCCGACCCGTCAATCCGTGGCATGAGATTCCAGAAAGCTCGCAGTACCCCGGGTTCGGTAGAGCCGCGTTTCTGGACTCATGCAGCCTGGGCTTGGGTGTTGATGTTGTTCAATTCAAATTCGATCGGTGTCAGCATGCCGAGACTCGAGTGGCGCCGCCGACGGTTGTGGAAGACCTCGATGTACTCGAAGATCGCGTTGGCGAGCTCGACTCGGGTCCTCCAGCGGCGTATCGAGCAGCTCGACCTGCATCCGCGACCAGAACGCTTCGATCATGGCGTTGATGCTCTTATGTCAAGTCGAGTGCGGCTGCGTCGGTGAGGTCGGCGATCAGGAGCGGGTAGAGGCGGCGGGCGAGGTGGCGCTTTAGACTGGACGGACTCCGAGATGTGCCGACAGTGACGGCTCATCTCGACTCCATCTTGCGGGCACCGTAGACGATCTCGGCGGGGATGCGACCGCGGGTGAGGCGGCCGTGATGGACGCGGTCGAGGTTGTAGAAGGCGAGGTAGCGCTCGAGCTCGCGCCGGAGGCCGGTGAAGCGCGGGTACAGGTAGCGTGCGAAGGCAGGCCGCCAGCACTCGTCGAGGATCGTCTTGTGCAGCGCCTCGACGTGACCGTTGGTCTGGGGGCGACCGGCGTGGATGTGGGTGACGCGCGCGCCGAGACGCTCGACGCTGGCGTGGAAGAGCGGGCCCTTGAACTCGTTGCCGTTGTCGGCGAGGACGCGTTCGAGCCGCCAGCCAGCCGCCTACAGCTCGCGCGCCACGCGCCGGGCGAGCTTCGAGGTCTGCTTTGCCGTCGGGTTGCCTTGGCGGCAGACGACGAGCTCGGCCCAGGCGAACGAGGAGCAGATGTCGATCGCGGTCAGCTGCCAGACCGCACCCTCGGTCCCGCGCAGGCGTCCGACGTAGAAGCAGTCGAAGCCGACGAGCTCGCCGGACCGCTCGACCTCGATGTGCGGCTCGGCTACCGGCTCCTGCGGCGGCTCGTAGGGGCGTGGTAGCCGGCGACGAGGGAGAGCCGCTTGGCGCGCGTGTTGAGGCCGTGCCGACGCAGGCAGCGCCAGACGCCGTTCGGGCTGACGACGATCCCGCCCCACTTCTCCCGGCGCAGCTCGGAGACGATCCGCCTCGGCCTCAGGCCGGGATGGGCGATCGCGAACGCGAGCACCCGCTCCTCGACCATCGCCGGCAGCTGATTCGGCATCTTCGGCCGACGTCGCTCACGCAGGCGTAGGACCTCGAGACCGTGCCGGTCGACCTGCGCCTTCCAGCGGTAGTAGGTCGAACGGTGGACGCCGAAGGTGCGACAGGCGTGGCTGACCGAGGTGCGGCCGGCGAGATCGAACAGCTGCAGCCGGTAGCCGAAGAGGACGTCATCATGCGACACGCGACTCAACTCCTTTCACTTGGCGGTGAAGGAGCGAGACTGAGCCGCAAGTCGGACTGCGCCCGGCCGCGGCCGGGCGCTGTCGCGATCAAAGCTCTATCGGCCTCCCGGTTGTCGGGAGAACTCGGAGACAGTCCACTTTTAGGCAGCGGAGGATCTCTTTCCGGGAGAGGCCTTCGGCGGTGCGTCGGGCCGCGTAGGCGCGCGTTTCGGCGTCGTGGATGAGGCGGTTGTTCGCGATCGTCCAGAGCGCGTTGTTGCCCTGGCGGTC
>JACCZL010000158.1 GCA_013695975.1 Chloroflexota bacterium | reverse complement strand
TCGAGGCGCTCCGCAACCACGTCGCCGAGAAGATCGGCCCGATCGCCAAGCCGGACAAGGTCTTCTTCACCGCCGAGCTGCCGAAGACCCGCAGCGCCAAGATCATGCGCCGCCTCCTTCGCGACATCGGCGAAGGCCGCGTCGTCGGCGACACCACCACCCTCGCCGACCCCAACGTCCTGACCTCGATCAAAGAGCAGTACGCCGACGAGGAGCGCTGACCGAGGCGCCAGAAGCCGGGAGCCAGGAGGCCGATCGTCCTCCTGGCTCCTCGGTTCAGGAGGTAGCACGCGATGGTGGCACAAGAGAAAGCCGAGCACCTCGACCCGGACGCGCTCATCAAAAAGTGGATCGAGCCGAACAGCCACCGCTGGAGCTCCGACCGCGCTCGGGTGAAGAAGTATGGTATATCGGTCTGGGCCTTGGTCGGTCTTCTTCAGGGCGTGGATGGTGACGTCGCCGCGGTGACCAGGGCCTATGACATTCCGGTGGAAGTTGTCCAGGCTGCACTGGCGTACTACGAGCGACATAGAGTCGTCATCGATGGACGGATCGCCGAAAACAAGGGATAGCCGGCGGTGGCAGGCTTTTACCTTGATCACGACGTGGCCTACGGGATCGCGTTCTTGTTGCGAGAAGAGGGTCACGACGCCACCGCGGCGCAATGGAACGGCCTCCAGGCTGCTGAGGATTACGAGCACCTCCTGAAAGCCGCCGAGCAAGGCTGGATTCTGATTGGCCACAATCGGAAGGATTACAACCTAAGCCCAGCCCCCTCCCCTAATCGAGCAGGCCCAGGGCCCGCCAGTAGGGGACGCTGACCGCCACCCCGACCAGCACGGCGGCGGCGAATGCCCAGGCGACGGGGCGGACTTGGCGGTGCTCGAAGCTCTCCCCCATGCCGTAGTAAAGGGCCAGGTAAATCGTGCTTTGATACGGCAGAAACCAGCTATTGGTCGCCACCAGCGCGATCAGCCCGACGATCCAGGGGTTGATGCCGAGCGGCCCCACCGCCGGGGCCAGGACCAGCGTCAGCAGCACGCTCGCTGCCTGCCACCGGACCAGGAAGCTGAGCCCGAAGGCGGCCACGGTCAGGGCCAGGCAGAAAACGAACGAGCTCCCAGCCAGTGGCGCTAGGAGCGACCCCAGGCGGCTGGCCAGCCAGGCGTCGAGCCCCACCTGGACGAACACCTCGCCCAGGCTTACGAGCACGCCGAGGTACAGCAGGAAGCTCCAGTTGACGCCGCTGCGAAGCGCCGCCTCGTCGAGCGTGCCACTGACGAGCAGGACGCACAGCCCGATCAGCCCGACCCAGGCCGGATCGATACCGTGCAGCGGCTGGCTCATGAAACCCCCGAGGACGAACGCCAGGGTCGCCAGGGTGATCCGCTCGGATCGCGACGGCGATCCCAGCAGGCGGCGCTGGATCACTAGCCGCTCGCGGGTGACCGTGTTGGCGACACTCGGGCGGTACAGCCACAGCGCCGCCACGAGGCCGACCAGCAGGATCACCAGGTGGAGCGGCAGGGCCGCCAGGACCCAGGCCCCCCACGTGAACTGGGCTCGGACGTCGGGCGGCAGCACGCTGTAAATCAGCAGCCCGCTTGACGAGCCGGTCAAGAAGAGGCCCGTCATCATGCCGAAGCCAAAGAGTGTCGCCAGGGCGATCCCGGCCCGCGGCCGACTGCCCGGCTCGTAGCCGAGGGCGTCGGCGACCTCGGCAGCCAGCGGCGCGGCCATCGCCGTCCGGCCGGTCGCGTTCGGCATCGCTGGGGTGAACACCAACCCCAGGGCGGCCACGGCCAATCCCTGCACGGTGTGGGTCGCCGGCAGGTGGGTCAAGCCCAGCAGGACGGTGCGGTAGAGCAGCCCGCTCCGCGTGACCGCCGTGCCGAGGCCGAACACGGCGAGCAGCAGCATCCAGTTGCCGCTCGCGTAGCCGCTCAGGGCAACCCGGGCCGGAACGACGCCGAGGACGACCCAGGCGACGACCAGTAGCAGGGCGGCGACGTAGTCGGGCACCACCTCCAGCACGAGGATCGGAATAAACACCAGGAGCAGTCCGAGCGCCGTCCAGGCCGCCGGTGACAGGTCGCCCGGTGCCGGCGCGAGCAGGAATGCTCCGCCAAACAGCGTTGCCACCACCATTCCGACCAGGCGCCGCCGCGACGTGCGGACGAGTCCTCGTCGGGCGACCCAGGCCAGGCGAAAGGCGCGGTCGGTGGACGAGATGAGGCGACCGGCCT
>JACCZL010000132.1 GCA_013695975.1 Chloroflexota bacterium | reverse complement strand
CGCCACGTCGTTGTATGGAGGCAGTACCTCGAAGTACCTGAACGTGGCGAGCCAGGCCCTGAGCCTGGCGACTGGAGGAGCGTATGGACACGGTGATCGAACTGTATTGCCGCGATCAGATCATCCGCGGCGAGCTGCCCAATGATCGGGACCGACCACTCGATCTGTTGAACAGTACCTTGCAGCGCGTTCTCCTCTTGCAGAACGCGAGCGTGCTCAGTCTGTACCACGATGGCGAGCCGATGGCGGTCGGCGCGGCTCGAGTTCAGAAGGAGCAGATACTACTCGCGATCCCGTATGACGCGCCGAAGACGCCCGGCAAGTTTCGGGGGGGTTGGGTTGACAAGAAACCGGTCCGCGTCGTCGTCGGGGTCGGCCCGCTCACGGTAACCGGGACGCTCCACTTCGGGAAGTGGGACGAAAGCACGCTGGAGATGCTCGGCCGCGACGACGATGGACGGAGCTTTCTGCCGGCCACCGAAGCCTCGATCACTCTGCTGTACCGCGCCGACTGGTCGATCGTGCGCCCGACCGTCCTGCTGTCGCGGGCGGCGATCGAATACTGGTCCCCGCTTTCGACAGTCAGCGAGCGGTCGCTCAATCCAGAGGCGGTCGCCCTGGAGGAGTTCTACCGCCGATTCCGCCCCGTGGGGCCCTCGGCCCGAGCCACGGGTTAGGTCCCGGCGGACTGGCCGGTCGGTCGAGTCGGGGAGTGGCCGTTACAGCTCCGCGAGCTCGAGCTGATCGCCTGGTTGCGTGAGCGTGGTCAAGGCGGCGCCGGCCGGCAGCTCGACCACGTAGTGCGAGCCCCAGACAAACGGCCCGAAGCGATACGGGCGGAGATTGGGGACGACCCTGACGACCCGTCCGTCTCGGCAGACGTGGATCACGTCGATCGGGAAGCTCATGCCGATGCAGTGGACCGCCTGAGCCGGTACGATCACCAACCCTTCGCCCGGTGGTAGGCTCGATCTTCCGAGCAGGCCGCGGCCGCGCGTCCAGAATGAGTCCGCGAGGCTGGCCCGCTCGGCCAGGACCGTGTCGCGGGTGGCGTTGAAGACGCGAACCTGACGCCCTGCCACTCAGGTCGGACCGCCAGTCACAAATTTGAGCAACTCCGGCACCGCCGGACCGAGAATGACGACGAAGAGGGCGGGGAAGATCAAGAAGACGAGGGGGAAGAGCATCTTCACGGGCGCCTTGTGAGCCTGCTCCTCGGCGAGCTGCCGCCGCCGGATCCGCATCTGCTCCGACAGGGTCACCAACGTGTCGATCAAACTCATCCCCAGCTCATCGGCCTGGATCAGTTGCGTCACCATCGTCTTGATGTCTTCGACACCGGTCCGGTCGGAAAGCCCCTGCAGCGCGGTCCGTCGACCCATGCCGACCCGCAGCTCGCCGAGCAAGATGCTGAACTCCTGGCTCAGCGCGTTATCCCACTTGTCGACGATCTCGCCGACAGCGCCATCGAACGACAGCCCGGCGCTCATGCCGACAGTCATCAGATCGAGTGCGTCCGGCAGGGCCCGACGAATGCGGTGCTGGCGCTTCTTGATGGTGCGGCTCAGCCACATGCCGGGGAGCAGGTAGCCCGCCGCGGCAAGGGCGCCGATAGTTGCCAGCCGATGCAGGGGGCTCGGATTCGAGGAGGTCACAAAAAAGGCAAGACCGGCGAGGACAAACGTGGCGCCGAACTGGATCGCGACGAACCGCGAGAGGTGCTGGCTCGTCGGGCGCCCGGCCAGGACCAGTCGGTGGCGCAGCTTTTCAAGGCTGCGGTTCGGGAGCAGTCGAAGGCCGATGCGCCCGAACCCTCGGACGAGCCAGCCGAACCCGATCCGTCGGCCCGGCTTCGGTTCGGCGGCCTCCTCCTGTGCTGGCGTGTGGTTGCGGAGTGGGCGGGCCACCCAGAACATCAGTCGGTCGCGTAGCCGGTTGACGACGGACCGCCACCACAGTGCGCAGCTCAGCAGGATGACCGCCAATCCGGCCAGGACGCCGGCGGCCGAGCCGGCAAGGACCCAGTCGGAGCGGCCGATTGCTGGCCGTGGGACGGCCTGGAGCGGGGTTGGCGGCGCCGGGAGCGCCGCGACCGGACCTGGCCTCCCCTCCAGACTCCCCCTGGCCAACATCGGCGTGAGATACGTGAAATCGGCCCCGCCGTCTTGCATCGAAGGGAGGGAGACGGCGATCCGCCCGCGCACCGTTTCGCCAGGGCGCGGCGGCAAGCGCGATTGCCAGACCGCTTCATAGGTCCCGCGGCGGGCGTTCGCTGTTCGGCCGATCGGGTAGACGTCGACCGCTGGTTGCTCCTGTCCCGCCTCCGCGATCTGGAGCCAACGCGACGGGAGGTCGGCGGGCGCCGAGCCGGTCGGCGGGGTCACGCTGAACCGCACCACGACGCGAGGGTAGGCGTCGGTCCGCACGCTTTCCACGGCGACCTCGCCCTCGGCGGACACGGCCGCCGGCATGACCAGGGCGGCAAGGAGCAGGGCGAGAACGAGGCCCAGACGTTGGCGAGTCTCAGACATCGATGTCTGCAATCTTTTGCATGACGAAGAAGCCCGCGACGATTCCCAGGGCCCCGCCGATGAGCATGAAGCGGGTTACGCCAGGCTCGAAGAGCTTGGAGATATAGGCTGGTGCGATGAAGAACAGGATCCCCACGACGCCGACCGGCAGCAGGCTCACAACGTAGGAGGAGATGCGGGCCTGGGCCGTCAGGACGGAGATTTCGCCGCGGATGCGAAGACGCTCGCGGATGGTATGGGCGATCGTTCGCAGGACTGAGCTCAAGTTGCCGCCAACGCGGTGCTGGATGACAATCGCACTCAGAAGCATGTCAAGATCGAGGCTGTGGACCCGCTCGACGACGTTCTCAAACGCCCGTCCCATCGGGATGCCGACAGCCATCTCGCGAACGACCACCGCGAACTCCTCGCCCACGGGCGGTGGGACCTCGCGGCCGACCATCTCCATCGCCTGCGCCAGGCTCGATCCCGCCTGCAGGGCGCCGGCCATCGCGTCGATCATCGGCGCAAGCTGCTTTTCGAACTTCCCGAGACGGCGGTTTTCCAGGAACTTGAGCCCATAGCGGGGCAGGAACCAGCCGGCGCCGATCGCCGCGCCGACGGCCGCCAGGGTCTCGAAGAGGCTCGCGTTGGTGCGGACCATAACGAAGTAGGCGGCCGCGGCGAGCACAATGACCAGCCCGAACTGGACCATCAGGAAGCGGCTCGCCGGCAGGTCCAGCCCGGCCCGGACGAGCTGCGCCTGGAGCTTGCGCGCCAGCGAAGCCCGCGTCAGTCTACGACCCATCCGCTCGAGGATCGCGGCGTGGGGCTCGTCCTGCTGCTGCCGCCTGATCGTTGGGACCGGCACGTAGGCGTGGGTACGCACAAACGTGTCGAGGCGGCGGACCGTCAGCCGGCGCGAGGCTAGCTGCGCGAGCGCGAAGCACAACAAGAGCGCGCTGATGCCGCCCATAACGGACGCCACCTCGACGAAAGCACTCATACCGCGGCTACCTTGCGCCCGCCCGAGCGGCCGGCGCGTCGCCGAACGTGGAGACCGTCCCGGCTGGCGGGAAGGCCGACCCGAGCAGCTTGACGCCGTTCTGGGCCAGCTTCTGCTCGAACTTCGGTCGGATGCCGGTCGCCTGCAGCCGGCCCTGAACCTTGCCGCGAACCAGTCCAGTCTGCTCGAATTTGAACACCTCCGCGAGGATGATGACGTCGCCCTCCATGCCCTGCACCTCCGCTACGCTCACGACCCGTCGCGAGCCATCGAAGAGCCGCTCCTGATGGACGATCAGGTCGACGGCCGAGGTGATCTGCTCCCGGATCGCGCGGTGGGGGAGGTCGATGCTCCCCATCATCACCATCGTCTCGAGCCGCGCCAGGGTGTCACGCGGTCCATTCGAGTGGAGCGTCGTCATGCTCCCGTCGTGACCGGTGTTCATCGCCTGGAGCATGTCGAGCGCCTCGGGGCCCCGGACCTCGCCCACGACGATCCGGTCAGGGCGCATGCGAAGGGAGTTCATAACGAGTTGGCGGATCGGAACCTCGCCGGCCCCTTCGATGTTGGCGGGCCGCTTCTCGAGCGAAATGACGTGGCGCTGGCGGAGCTGCAGCTCGGCCGCGTCTTCGATCGTCACGATGCGCTCGTTTTCTGGGATGAACGACGACAGGACATTCAGCAGCGTCGTCTTGCCGGAGCCGGTCCCGCCGGACACGAGGATGTTCAGGCGGCCCTGGACGCAGGCGGCGAGCAGGTCGGCCACCTCCGTCGTGAGCGAGCCGAAGCGGATCAGGTTCTGCATCGTGAGCGCTTCGCGCGAGAACTTCCGGATCGTCACGACCGGACCGACCAGTGAGATCGGCGGGATGATCGCGTTCACCCGTGAGCCGTCGGGAAGTCGGGCGTCGACCATCGGCGAGGAATCGTCGCAGCGGCGGCCGAGCGGCGCGACAATCCGATCGATGATCCGCCTGACGTGATCGTCGTTCTCGAACGTGATGTCCGTCTCTTCGAGGAGGCCGTGACGCTCGACCCAGACGTGGGCCGGGCCGTTGATCATGATCTCGTCGACCGTGTCGTCGCGGAGCAGCGGCTCGATCGGGCCGAATGAGAGCAACTCGGCCATGACGGCTTCGAGGAGACGGCTCCGCTCCTGCCTGGGGAGTGGGATACCCTCCGCGGCGACGATATCGTTGAACAGCTCCTCGATCGCCCGCCGCCCGGCGACTCCGCCGAGATCGGCATCGGCCGACAGCTCGGAGATGATCCGGCGTTGGATCTGGGACCTAAGGGCGCCGAAGTCGGTCCGTCCCCGGCCCGCCCCGAGCTGGGACAACTGGCTCGGACGTCCCGACGCTGAGCGGCTTGGCTCCGCGTCCTGCCGCGCGCTCGCCAAACGCTCGCTGAGTGGCTTCGACATCATGAGGGGTACTCTTCGCTAGGCTCGCGCGATGTCCTGCTGATGACTGAAAACGCTCTCCGAGGTCGGGGCATCATGCTACGGCGCGGTGGCGGGTCGCAGCGAGCGGAAGCGGGCGAGCAGGGCGAAGCGCGATCGCTTCGGCTCCTGGATGGGATCCGCGGTGGCCCCATCGACCGTCACCGCCGCGGTGATCGGCGCCCCGAGCTTGAGGGCCACTTCGCGTCCGACTCGCCACAGCTCGCGGCCGATCCGCGAACGTGGGCGTAGGATCACGACGGGCTCGCCGGCGTTCTGGGCTTCGACCATCGGCTCGCCGTCGCTCGGGAGGCCGTAGCTCATCTTGTGGTGCAGGTTCTCCTCGATGTCGTCGAGCGGGATGGCGTTCTTGCTGTTCAGGCGGTTGATGACCAGTTGAAGCTTCTCTGGTGGGAACCCGAGGTTGTGGCCGAGCTGCAGAAAGCGGGCGGCGCTCTTGAGCGCCGCGATCTCCGGCGTCGTCACGAGCATCACGAGATCCGCCATCTCGAGCGCCGCCAGGGCGTGCTCGTCGGGTCGGGACGAGGTGACCACCACCACAAGATCGAAATTGGCGCGGCAGGCGGCGAGAACCATCGCCGTCTCGTGGCCACCGATGGCTTCGGCCCGCTCGAGCTGACTTGGCGCCGGTAGGACGAAGACGCCGCTGGGGTGCCGGATCATCGTATCGTCGAGGAGTGAATTGTCGAGCTCGCGTAGATGCGCGACCACGTCGGCGATACTGTTGTCGGTCACGATGTTCAGGGCTACGTCGGTGTCACCGCCCAGCAGATTAACGTCGACGAGCGCGACGCGCTGATCGGTGGTTTTCGCCAGGGTGACGGCCAGGTTTACGGCGACAGTCGTCGCCCCAACCCCGCCCTTCGAGCCGTGAACGACGATCAGGCGGCCAGCCTGAGTGAGTGGCTTCGTGTTGGTGCGGGCTCGCCGCCGTTCCTCCTTCGAGCAGACCTGGCGGACGACCTCGACGATGTCCGCGGGGTCGAACGGACGGAACAGGTAGGCGCGTGCACCGGCCAGCATGCAGGCCTGGGCGATCATCGCCTGGTCTTCGTCCAGGACGACGACGATCGGCAGCTCGGGGGCGGCGTGCTCGATCTGCTCGATGACGGTCGTAGGGTCGCCGGCCACCTCGTCGACGATGACCAGGTCGAGCTCCTGGTTCTGGACTGAACGGGCCGCCTCGCCGTAGCCGGCGGCGCCCTCGAGCAGGCGGATGCTGGAGTCGGACCCGAGGGCGGCGACGACCTCACTCTCAGTCTCGTTGGCGCCACCGAAGCCAGCGTCTCGGAGGACCAGCACGCGAAGCTTAGCTGGCGATGCGCTCATGGCCGCACCGCCGCCGTGGTCGGGACGCGGAAGCGGAAGCGCTCCTGGATACCTTCCATGTTGATGGGATCGGTTCTCACGATACGTTCCTCCTCGCTGGACCGCAGCGCCAGATCGATGGTGCCGCCGGAGTCCTTGATGAATTTGATGATGATGGCGTCCTGATGGTCCACCAGGAAGCCGAGCGGGCGGCTGCCGCTGGCGCGGACCTGGGCGGGGGCGGCCTGGGCACCGTCGGGCTTGGCCGCGGGCGCGGGCTGGATCTCAGCCGGCAGCTCTGTTCCGAAGGCAAAGACCTCGACGTTCTGCAGCGTGGTCTGGGTGGTCGGACCGGTTTCTGCTCCGGGGATGGTCAGCAGGATGTCGACCTTGTCGCCTTGCCGAAAGCCGATCTGGCCGCTGAGCAGGTCGGGCATCGGTAGCCAGATCACGACCTTACCGGGTCGGAGTAGGTCAGACAGAGTCGGTGCTCGCCGCACGCTGGCGAGTTGTCCGGCAAGGATGATCTGATCCTTGTATAGCGGCCCGACCGTGTACTTGCCGATCGCCTGCTCGGCGCTGGCGACGGCTCCCTGTGGCGCGAACTCCGCCGGGAATGGACGCACGGCGATCGCCTCCGCAATGATCTGGGTCTGGTCGGGCAGCTCGCGCGCCGCCATGACGACGTAGACTTGCGGCACGCTGGCCTTGCTGACCTGGCTGGCCTCGCGGGAGATGCCTAGCACGAGCAGGCTGGCGCCCCCGGCCATCAGCACGCCGAGGACCATCAAGATCAAGGCGCTACGTCGCTTCATAGGTTCTTTACCTTCAACTGATCGCGGCAGTCGCTCCGACCGCGGGGAGTGTCATCTAATGAACGCTACCGCGCTGGTCGAGGTGATGGCCTGGACCACGGTCCATGAAACCCTTCAAGCGGTCGGATCGTCGACGGATGCACCGCCGGCCAGGCGTGAGATGGCCCGCGCGG
>JACCZL010000101.1 GCA_013695975.1 Chloroflexota bacterium | reverse complement strand
ATCACATCCTGGGCGTCGACCTGGTGCTGCCGACGGGCGGGATCGTCCAGGTTGGCGGAGTGGCGCCGGATCGGCCCGGCTACGACGTGACCGGGTTCGTCGTGGGCTCGGAGGGGACAGTCGGCATCGTGACCCGCGTCTGGGTCAAGCTCCTGCCGAAGCCGGCCGCGGTCAAGACCTTCCTGACGATCTTTGACAGCGTCGACGACGCCTCGGCGGCGGTTTCGGGGATCATCGGGCACGGGATCATTCCGTCGGCGTGCGAGCTGATGGACGGGCTGGCCCTGCGAGCGATCGAGGCGGCCTTCCACGCCGGCTACCCGCTCGACGCCGGGGCCGTCCTCCTGATCGAGCTGGATGGTCTGCCGGAGAGTGTGGCCGAGCAAGGGGCGGTTGTCGAGGGGGTCTGCGGCGAACAGCGGGTGCGGGAGATTCGCGTCGCCGAGACCGACGACGCTCGTGCCCGGCTCTGGGCCGCTCGCAAAGGCGCGGCCAGCGCGATGGGCCGGATCGCGCCGAACTACTATTTGCACGACGCCGTCATCGCCCGAACGAAGATGCCGGCCGTCCTGGCCCGCGTGGTCGAGATTGGCGAGCGGTACGACCTCCCGATTGCCAATCTCTTTCACGCCGGCGACGGCAATCTCCACCCGATGATCCTGTTCGACATCAGGCAGCCCGGCATCCTCGAGCGCGTGATGAGCGCCGGACGGGAGATCCTCCAGACCTGCGTCGACGCCGGCGGGACGATCAGCGGGGAGCACGGGATCGGTATCGAGAAGAACCGCTTCATGCCCTGGATCTTCTCCGAGGACGACCTCGCGGTGATGGCGCGGGCGCGGGATGCATTCGACCCCGCCCACGCCTTCAATCCCGGCAAGGTCTTCCCGACCGCGTCGGCATGCCAGGACACCGCCGCCCGCCCGCGCGCCGCCGTCGCGGCCGGCCACCCGGAGCTCTGGATCTGATGATCGACCTGCTGGCCCTGACGGCCGAGCGGGACGCGCCGGCCGCCGATGACCTCGCTCGCTGCGTCCACTGCGGGCTGTGTCTCGAGAACTGCCCGACCTATCTCGAAACGGGCAAAGAGACCGAGTCACCGCGCGGACGGATCCACCTCATCCAGGCCCTCCAGGAGGGGCGGATCGAAGCGACCGGGGCGTTCACCCAGCACATCGATCGCTGTCTGGTCTGCCGAGCCTGCGAGGCGGTCTGCCCCTCGGGCGTCCCGTTCGGCCGGATCATGGAGGCCGCTCGGGCCGATCTGAAGGAGCGGCGGGAGCCGGTCTGGACCAATCGCTTCACCTACTGGCTGCTCTTCAAGAAGCTGCTGCCGAACCGCCGTCGATTGCGGGCGCTGGCGAGCGGGCTGCGCTGGTACCAGCGGAGCGGACTTCAGCACGCGGTGCGCGCGAGCGGTGTCCTGGCGAGCCTGCCGGCAACGCTGGGCCAGATGGAGCGCAGCATGCCATCCCTGCCCGACCACTTCTTCGAGGCGGAAGGGCACTTCCTGCCGGCCCTTGGTCCAGCGCGCTATCGGGTCGGCTTCTTCTCCGGCTGCGTCATGCCGCTGGCCTACGGGCCGGTCCATGAAGCGACGATTCGCGTTCTGCGCCGCAACGGCTGCGACGTGGTCGTGCCGCGGGTCCAGGCCTGCTGCGGTGCCCTCAACGTGCATAGCGGCGAGCGGATGATGGCCCGCGAGCTAGCGCGTCGCAACGTCCGCGCCTTTCTCGACCTCGACGTCGATTACGTCGTGGTGAACTCGGCTGGCTGCGGCTCGACACTCAAGGAGTATGCCGAGCTGCTAGCGGGCGATCCGCTCTGGCGCGAGTGGGCCGAGCGCTTTGGAAGCCGCGTCCGCGACGTCAGCGAGCTGCTGGTGGACCTCCCGTTCCAGCAGGGGCTCGGGCCGGTCCGTCGGCGGGTTACCCTCCAGGAATCGTGTCACCTGGTCCACGCCCAGCGGGTCAAGGCGCCACCCCGAGCCCTCCTGGCCGCCATCCCCGAGCTGGAGCTAGTCGACATGGCCCATCCAGACAACTGCTGCGGCAGCGCTGGTATTTATAGTTTCGCCCAGCCCGAGCTGTCGAACCAGATCCTGGACACCAGGATGGCCGAGGTCCGCGCGACATCGGCCGACCTGATCGTGACCTCGAACCCCGGCTGCATGCTCCAGCTCCAGGCAGGCCTCGAGCGGACTGGTCAACGAGTCGAAGTCCGCCACTTGATCGAGGTCCTCGACTGGTCGTACCAGTCTGGAACCGGGCAACCGCCGAGCGGCCGCGCCAGCCTGTAGGGGCCGGCGACCGCCCGAACATGAGGATCGGGCTCGAACGATCCGTGCGCCTGGGGCTACACTCTCGGCGACCGCATCGGAGCGACCAGGTCACTGAGGAGGGCATGCATGCTGGGCCGCATGATGGACTACCCGCTGACGCTGCGCCACATCCTCGAGCGCAGCAATCGACTCTTCCCACGCAAGGAAGTCGTTTCCAGGGTGGGTGACGGCGAGGCCCCGATGCGGGCGACCTACGGTGAGATCTACCCGAGGGTCCACCGATTGGCCGGCGCGCTGCGCGCCCTCGGGGTCGCGCCGGGCGACCGGGTCGCGTCGCTGGCCTGGAACCATCAGCGCCACCTCGAGCTGTACCTGGCCGTCCCCTGCATGGGGGCCGTGCTCCACACCGTCAACTTCCGCCTCTTCCCCGACCAGATCGTGTACATCGTCAACCATGCCGAGGACAAGGTGCTGTTCGTGGATCCGTCGGTCCTGCCCGTCCTCGAGCCGGTGGCGGATCGGCTCACGACGGTCGAGCACATCGTCATCATGGGGGAGCGGCCGAGCGGCGCGGATCGGCTCTTCGGCTGGCCGACCCACGAGTACGAGGAGCTACTGGCCGCCGCCCCGACCGAGTACCCGTTTCCCAACCTGGCCGAAGACACCGCCGCCGCCGTCTGCTACACGTCCGGCACCACCGGCAATCCCAAGGGCGTCCTCTACAGCCACCGCGCGCTGACCCTGCACTCGCTGGTCGAGGCGATGAGCGACGTCCTGGCCCTCAGCGAGCGGGACGTCGTCATGCCGGTCGTCCCGATGTTCCACGCCAACTCGTGGGGTCTGCCGTATACGTCCACCATGGTCGGCGCGACACAGGTGCTGCCGGGGCCTGCGCCGACGCCGGAGGCGCTGGTGCGGCTGATCGAGTCGGAGCGGGTCACACTCGCGGCTGGGGTGCCCACCGTCTGGATCGGGATCCTCGCCGTCCTCCAGGAGGGCGGGGGCGACATCAGCTCCCTCACACGGATCATGTGCGGTGGTTCGGCCGCCCCCCGCTCGCTCATCGAGACCTACGAGCGGCAGTTCGGGGTCCCGATCTGGCACGCCTGGGGCATGACCGAGATGTCCCCGCTCGGGACGGTCGCCCACCTCAAGAGCCAGCTCCAGGACCTCCCCGAAGAGGAGCGCTTTCGCTATCGCGCGACCCAGGGCTTACCGTCGGCGCTGGTCGACATCAAAGCGATCGACGACCAGGGCGATGACGTCCCGTGGGACGGCCAGACGCTCGGCGAACTGGTCGTCCGCGGCCCCTGGGTCACGGCCGGCTACTACCAGGAGCCGGCGACGAGCGAGTGCTTCACCCCAGACGGCTGGTTCCGGACTGGCGACGTGGTGACGATCGATCCCGAAGGCTACCTACAGCTCGCCGACCGGACCAAGGATCTGGTCAAGAGCGGCGGCGAATGGATCTCGAGCGTCGACCTCGAGAACGCGCTGATGGCGCATCCGAAGGTCGCCGAGGCGGCGGTCATCGCGGTGTCGCACCCGAAGTGGGACGAGCGCCCGCTGGCCTGTGTCGTCCGACGGCGCGAGGCGGGCGACGTCAGCAAGGACGAGCTGATCGAGTTCTTGACGCCGAACTTCGCGCGCTGGGCACTCCCCGACGACGTCGTCTTCCTGGAGGAGATCCCCAAGACGAGCGTCGGCAAGTTTGACAAGAAGATCCTCCGCGACCGCTTCCGCGACTACGTCTCTCCCGCGGGCTAGCGAGCGGGTATCTGCACCGGGGCGCGGGCGGGGGCCGCGCCAGCGGTCGGCGAGCCGGGCGGGCCGGAGACGGGCGTGATGGCCGGACGGGGGTTCTGGATCGGGGACGGATCGGTGCGCATCGGCTGCTCGATCGAGACGGCCTCGTTGAGCCGCGAGTAGGCGATGGTAAGGTCCAGGGTGGCCGGCACGTCCTCGCCGCCGGGCTCGATGGACGGCAGCATCAGGCTCAGGACGATCCGCTCTTGCCGCACCATCCGATCGGCGGCCCCGATCCAGACGTCGACCGAGGCTTGCAAACTCTCCAGCGCGCGCCGCACGGTGGGCTCCGCCTGAGCGAGGCGCGCCTGGGGCGTGGAGCGGAGGTCGAGCGCGGCCGTGTAGTGGTCGGTCGCGACCTCGCCAACCGACTCGCGGCCGATCAGCCGGACGTTACGCTCGATGCTGGTGAGCTCGCTCGAGCTGATCGGGCCGATCGAGATAGGCTCGGGGACGAGCTGGCGCGACCAGGTTTGTTCGAAGCGCGTCCGCGTGTAGACGGCGTCGCCTACCTGGACGAGCTCGACGGTGAAGGGCCCGAACTTAAATGCGGAGCGCTGACGATCCGGCAGGGCGAGATCGCCCTCCCCCAGCACGTCGACGGTGATCCCGTCGTATTTGGCGGTGCCGGCCAGGCCAAAGTGGGCGCTTCGGAACGGGCGCACGTCGGGCACCTGCCACGCCGGCGCTCCGACGAGCGCCTCGGAAGCGACCGCTGGCGCGGCCGAGGCCGGCAGCAAGCTGAGCACGACGACCGCGGCAAGGATCCGGCGCATGCGGCTCCCCCTGAACAAGACGTAGCCGCTGTGCTGCGCGAACGTCCGCCGAGCGGCCGAGCGCAGTATAGCCGAACCGA
Source organism: Chloroflexota bacterium (assembly GCA_013695975.1). GTDB lineage: Bacteria > Chloroflexota > UBA6077 > UBA6077 > JACCZL01 > JACCZL01. The sequence goes on along the minus strand of JACCZL010000101.1, from coordinate 3,514 downwards.
CGGCCACCCGAGCGTCGCCGTTCTGGTACGCTCTGGCGGTGCGGCCGGAAGATCGGCTGGTCCAGATGATGATCAACCCAAAGATCGACGACGGCGCCTTCCGGACGCTCGGCGAGCGTGCGTTCGAGCTGCTGGCGACGCGCGGCGACGGCGTCTCTGAGGCGGAGCTGGCAAGCCACGTCTTCGGCAGCGCGGGTGGGACCCGTTGGCGGGCGATGCTCCAGCGCGTGCTGGAAGCGGATCTCCGCTTCGAGCGGGGCCAGGAGGGCTGGCGGATCGCCGCGAGCGCCGCGAGTAGCGGAGGGTCCGCCAGCGATATCGTCGGACTCGCGCTCGCGGCCACCGGACCGGACCCAACTCGCCACCGCGTCGTGCGCGTCTCGGCCGTACGGATCGTGTCGGGCCAGATCAGTGGCCGCTTCGACGTCGTGGTGAATCCGGGTCGACAGCCGCCCAATTACCTCCTCCACGCCGCCAGGCTCGGCATCGAGGAGGCCGAGGCCGCGCCGGCCTTCGTCGAGATCGTTCAGCCGCTGCGCGAGTTCCTGGGCGACGCGTCCGTGGTGGCCTACGGAGTCAGGTCGGCGCTCGAGCTGCTCGGGGCCGAGCTTGCCCGCGTCGACTTGCCCGGACTCCAGAATCGAGCCCTCGAGCTGGACGAGCTAGCGCGCGTCGTTCCCCCGACCGGCCGCAAGCGGAGCCTCCAGGCCCTCGCCGAGCAGCTCGGGCTGACCCACCCACGCCCGAACTATCCGCCGGCCGACGCCGACATCACCGCGCGGGTGGCGAACCGCCTGCTCGACATCGCGGGTGATCGTCCAGGCTCGACGGTCCACGAGGTCGCCGGCCCGGGTCGTGTCCGGCAGGGCCTCCACACAACGCTGTCAGATCGGCGCTGGCTGGTCCGCGTGCCAAGCGGGCCGGGCGTGTACCAGTTCGAGGACGACCAGGGGACGGTACTTTACGTCGGGAAGGCGGTCGACCTGCGGCGACGGCTGGCCGCCTACGGCGGCCGGCCGTTCGGTCTTCAGCGTCAGCTCGAGGGGCTCGCCGTCCAGGCGACCGAGGTCAGTTGGACGGCCACACGGTCCGACCTGGAGGCGCGTCTGCTCGAAGCGCGCCTGATTCGGCGCCACTGTCCGCCATTCAACGTCGTGCGCAGCGCTCGGCCGCGGGCGTTGCTGATTCGGGCTGCCGCTCACGACCGCGTGCCTCGCCTCCATCTCGTTCGCGACGTTGCGCCCGACGGGGCCCTCTACCTGGGGCCGTTCCGCAACGAACGGGCCGCGCGGATGGCCCTCGCGCTCGGGCGCGCGCTCTACCCGCTGGCCACCCGCCGCGGCCTGGTCGACGCGGAGGCGCAGCGGGACGCCGTCCATGCGGCGCTGCGCCTGCTCAGCGGGCAGATCGACGAGGCGGTGGCAAAGCTCCAGGACCAGATGCGCGAGAGCAGCGTCCGCGGGGATCCCGCCGGAATCGAGCAGGGGCGGAGCCTCCTCCAGCGGGTGCTGACGCATGCCCCGGCTCTCTCGCCACTCCTCGGGACCTCCCTCGTCGAGCCGCTGCTCATCCTCGAACCGCCGAACGGGGACCGACGGCGCGCCCACCTGCTCCAGCACGGCCATCTGGCCGCGTCCGGGGATGTCGCGGATGGGCTGTGCGACGACTTGCCTACGCTCGACGGGCTTGTCCAGCGGCTCCACGCCGAAGCGGCCCTACCCGAGCACGAGCAGGACGGGGCGATCGTGATCCAATGGCTTGGTCAGCTCGGCCCCGGGCACACGATCGTGCCGCTCAGTCGCCTCGGACCACGCCGCGGCTTCCTGTCGCTATAATCGCGGCCAAATCGGCTCCGAAAGCTCGATGCAGCTCGTCGAATGCGTGCCCAACTTCAGCGAGGGGCGACGCGAGGTCGTCATCGCCGCCATCCGTGACGCGGCGGCGGGCACGCCGGGCGTGGCGGTCCTGGATCTCCACGCCGACGCGGCCCACAACCGGATGGTGCTGACCTTCGTCGGCGCACCGGCAGCGGTGGTCGAGGCGGCCTTTCGGTGCGCAGAGCGCGCCAGAGCGATGATCGACCTCCGCGAGCATCGCGGGCAGCACCCCCGCATCGGCGCCACCGACGTGATCCCATTCGTGCCGGTCTCGGACGTTTCGATGGAAGCGTGCATCGAGCTTGCCGGCAGGCTGGGCCGACGACTCGGCGAGGAGCTGGAGATTCCGGTCTACCTTTACGCCGAGGCCGCCCGACGTCCCGAGCGACGATGGCTGCCAGAGGTGCGACGCGGAGAGTACGAAGGGCTTCGAGAGGCGATCCGGACTGATCCCGCGCGGGCGCCCGATTTCGGGCCGTGCCAGCTCGGTCCGGCCGGCGCAACCGCCGTCGGGGCGCGGCGCTATCTCGTCGCCTACAACGTCAATCTCGCCTCCGCGGACGTGGCGGTCGCGCGCGCAATCGCGCGATCCGTGCGCGAGTCGGCCGGTGGGCTGCCATCGGTGCAGGCTCGCGGGATGCTGACCTCGGATCCGAATGTCGTCCAGGTCTCGACGAACCTGCTCGACACCGATATCACGCCCCTCCACGTCGTCTTCGAAGCGATCCAGACGCTCGCCCACGTGCGCGGGGTGGAGGTCGCCGGCAGCGAAATCGTCGGGCTGGTTCCGCTCAGCGTGGTGACCGCGACGACCGCGCATTACGTCCAAACAGGCGAGCTCGGGTCGGCCCAGATCGTCCAGTCGCGGCTGCTGGACCTGATGCTCGCCGGCCACTCCGGGCCAGTCGAGTGAACCCGCCGACGGTATCGGCATGACGGCTCTGGATCGCCGCGGCCAGCTCGATCGAGACGCTTCGTCAGAGGAGCTGCGCTCCGATGTCCGCTTTCTGGGGAGCCTGTTGGGAGGCGTGCTCCGCGAGCAGGCCGGTGACGACCTGTTTCGCGCCGTCGAAGAGGTCCGCCATCTCGCGATCGAGCTGCGCGAAGGAGACGCTCGCAGTCTCGCGCCCCTCCTCGAGCGAGCCGCGGCGCTCGAACTGAGCGATGCGGGAGCAGTCGCCCGAGCGTTCGGAATCTACTTTCACCTGATCAACACGGTCGAGCAGCACCATCGGCTGCGTTCGCTGCGCTCGCGTGAGCTGGACGATCCCGAGCGACCGCGACCTGAATCGATCGAGGAAGCGTTCGCCAGCCTCCCCGCCGAGGTGCCGCTCGAACGGGTCGAGGCGCTGGTTCGCCGACTGGCGGTGACACCGGTGTTCACGGCCCACCCCACCGAATCGCGGCGGCGGACACTGCTCGAGCATCTCGGGCGGCTCGGGGCACAGGTCGCGGCGAACGATCAACCACGGCTCACCAGGTCCGAGGGTGCGACCGTCGAACAGGAGCTGGTCGAGACGATCACGCTGCTCTGGCTGACCGAGGAGGTCCGACCGAGCCAACCGAGCGTGATCTATGAGGTCCGAAGCCTGCTCGCCAACGTCGTCGACAGCGTCTACGAGGGGGCGCCGAAACTC